>NZ_JBHVJT010000105.1:0-28595 GCF_042798815.1 Kitasatospora sp. NPDC057738
GCCGCCCCCGCCTCCACCCCGGCCGTCACCTCCTCCGCCACCCCCGGCGCGGGCGCCGTCCCGACCACCCCCGCCCCGGCCGCGCCGACCACCCCGGCCGCACCGACCACCGAGACGGCCCCGCCCGCCGCCGCGCCCGCCGCCGAGGCCCCCGCGGCCGCGGCCGCCAGGACCGACGTCAAGGCCGCCGCGAAGGCCCCGGCCAAGCCGGCCGCGCCGAAGGCCCCCGCCCAGTCCGGCGGAAGCGGAAGCGGCATCGGCATCACCTTCGGCGGCCTGCACGAGGGCGGGAAGATCGGACTGAACGACCTGGTCCCCTTCACCGTCACCTGGAAGAACAACGACGCCACCGGCACCCGCAGCGTGGCCCCCGTGGTGGCGACCCAGCAGTACGAGGGAGCGCCCTGCACCATGGTGCTCGCGATGGCGCAGGGCACCCTGGAGCGCAAGGACGCCTCCGGCTGGAAGAAGCTCGACCACCTCAGCCAGGGCGGCGGGATGGACTACGCGGGCACCGCCGACGACGCGGCCTTCACCCTGGCCGCCGGCCAGAGCCGGACCGTCGAGTACCGGATGCGGCTGTCCCTGGCCAACCGTCCGGGGCGGATCACGATCGAGGCGGACGCCCCCGTGCCGCACTCCAGGGACTACCGCGACATGGCGAAGGCCGAGCTGAACGCCACGGTCGTCGACAGCCACAGCCCGCAGATGCTCTCGGTGATGCCGCCGGCCAAGGGCGTGGTCACCACGGACCCGATCCCGTTCAGCTTCCGGGTCTCCTCGCCGGACGGCACCACGGGTCTGCGCCCCCGGGTGGCCGTGTGGAGCTCCGACGCGCTGACCCCGAACGACGTCACGGTCGAGGCCCGGGTCGGCGACGTGTGGAAGCCGGTCGAGCTGAAGGACGACTGCGGCCTGGTCACGGTCGACCCGAACGTTCCGGGCGTCCGCGACGGCAACACGGTCGAGTACACCTTCCGGGCCACGTTCAAGGAGGCCCCGAAGTACGGCACCGACGTGGACATCCGGGTGAGCGCGGCGTCGAACGGCCACCAGTCCGTCGAGCGGTCCGTCTTCCTGCGCGACGCACGCTGACACCGCACACCCCCACCGCGAGCCGAAGGGCCCGGCCTCCCCCGCCCGGGAGGCCGGGCCGAGCCCCGTCGAAGGGCGCCCGGCCAGGCGCCGTCCCGCGGCCCGGCCCCTCGGCCCGGCACGCCGGGGAACAGTCGGACCGGTCTTCGTTCGCCCTCCTCCTCCGCGTTGTGCACGACGTAGTGGCGTACCACCTCGCCGTGTTCGGCCGGCCGTTCCTCGACGGGTACATGTCCGCGAACATCGAGCCCGGGAACAGCGTCTCCCGGTGCTCGGCCAGGAACGCGAACCCACTCCCCGCCGGGATCGGCTCCCGGCCCGTCTCCCGGACGTCCGGCCCGACCGGATCCCCGACCGGATCCCCGGCCCACTCCCCCGTCGCCACGAAACGAGTCCGGCCCCACCGCACACGCGATGGGGCCGGAACCTGAAAGGCCATCAGCACACTTGTAGGCCCAACTCGAAGGAACTGACGCCGACTTGACGGTGTCGTGCCTACCATCGAGCTGTGTTGACGCGGTGGGGGAGCCAGGTGCGCCGGCATCCGGTGGCGGGGGCGGTCGGGGCCGCGGTCGTCTGGCAGGCGACGATCGTGGTGGTGGCGAAGGTGCTGCCGCCGTTGGATCCGGGGTGGTTCCCGCAGTTGGGGCCGACCGTGGTCAATCTGGCGGGCGCGGCGGTGGTGTTGGCGCTGCTCCGGACCTGGGGGCTGCTGGCGGCCGGCGGGGTGGCGGGCCCAGGGGTGATGGCGCGCTGGCCGGTGCTGCTGCCGGTGACGGTGCTGGCGGGGCTGGCGGCGCTGCCCGGGGTCGAGGGCGGCACGGCGGCCCTGGCGGGCGGGGCGGTGCTGATGCTCGCCATCGGGGTCAGCGAGGAGCTGAGCAGCCGGGCGCTGGTGCTGGAGGTCGCACGGCCGCTCGGCCCAGTGCGCGCGGGGACGCTGACGGCGGTGCTGTTCGGGGTCGGGCACCTCGACAACTGGCTGTTCTTCGACGCGCCCCTGGGCAACACGCTGTGGCAGGTGCTGGAGGCCGGCGCGTTCGGCTTCTTCCTGTGCGGCGCGCGGCTGTACATCGGGAGTGTCTGGCCGCTGGTGCTGCTGCACGCGCTGGCCGACTACCTGGAGGTCTACTCGCCCGGGAAGACGGCCGACTGGCTGCGGGCGCTGGACGTGGCCGTCGACCTGGCGTTGGGGCTGGCGCTGCTGCTCCGCGCCCGTACCGCTCCCGCTCCCGCACCCGCACCCGCACCCGCACCCGCTCCCGCGCCCGCGCCGCAAACCTGATCCCGCCGCTACGCCCGCCCGGCTTCGTCGTCAGCGAAGCTTTTTCCGACGGACCGTCATATTGTTTGCCCCGCACGCGTCCTGTACGGAGGCGCCCGGACCGGGCCCCGCACCGCCGAGGAGACGTCTTGACCTACCTCCGCCGCCGCGCCGCCGCGGCCGCTCTCGCCCTCGTGGCCGGCCTGACCGCGGCCGCCGCCACCGCACCGGCAGAAGCCGCCGCACAGGCCGCCGGCGTTCCTCAGGGGCTCGACCGCTACTACCAGCAGCGCCCGGACTGGCACAGCTGCGTCCAGGGCCCGCAGGACGAGGAGGGCGCCGCGCTGGAACGGGCCGGCGCCCGCTGCGCGGAGGTCACCGTGCCGCTCGACTACGGCGCCCCCGGCGGACGCACCGTCACGCTGGCGCTCTCCCGGATCAAGGCCACCGACACCCGCCACCGGATCGGCACGCTGCTGCTCAACGACGGCGGCCCCGGCAGTCCGACGCTCGGTGCGCCGCCGCGGGTGCACGCCGCGTTGAAGGACACCGCCGCCCGCTTCGACATCGTCGGGCTGGACCCGCGCTTCGTCGGCCGCAGCGCCCCCCTCGACTGCGGCTGGCCGATCGGCTTCAGCATCACCTCCGCCGGGACCGGCCGGGCCTCCTTCGAGCGCCAGGTCGCCCTCCAGCGGGACCTCGCGACCCGGTGCCGTTCGGCGGCCGGGGACCTGCTGCCGCACGCGAGCACCCGCGACGCGGCCCGGGACATGGACGTGGTGCGGGGCGCGCTCGGCGAGCGGCGGATCTCCTACCTCGGCCTCTCGTACGGCACCTACCTCGGCACGGTGTACACCCAGATGTTCCCCGGCCGCTACGACCGGGTGGTCCTGGACAGCGCGCTGCACCCGGCCCACGCCGGGCCGGCGCTGCTCCCCAACATGGCGCCGGAGAACGAGCGGGCGTTCGCCGACTGGGCGGACTGGGCGGCGGCCCGCCACGACACCTACGGGCTGGGCCGCACCCGCGAGGACGTGGTCGCCGGGGTGCTGCGCACGGTCCGGGCGGCCGCGGCGCGCCCGCTCGTGGTCGGCGCCGGCGCGGACGCCTTCGAGCTCGACGACACCCGGGTGCCGATGGTGGTGTTCATGAACCTCGCGGGCGACTCCGACGCGGATCGGGCGGGCCTCGCCGAGCTGGTGGCGACGCTCGCCGAGGCCGCGTCGGGCCGGCCGGTCACCCCCTCGGACGGGATCACCGCCATGCTGCGCTTCCTCTTCACCCCGCAGGGGTCGCAGGCCGGCAGCATCTCGCAGGCCATCCTGTGCGCGGACGGTACGGCGCCGCGCGACCCGGAGGACTACTGGCGCCGGATCGAGCGCGACCGCGCCCGGTACCCGCTGTCCGGCCCGCTGCTCGACAACATCTCCCCGTGCGCCTTCCTGGACCCCCCGCGCGAGGCGCCCACCGAGGTGCGCCGCGACGCCCCGGCGCTGATCCTCTCCGCCACCGGGGACCCGCGCACCCCCTACCGGGACGGCGTCGCGCTGCACGGGCTGCTGCCCGGCTCCCGGCTGCTGACCCTGCGGGGCGCCGACCAGCACGGGCTCTACGGGACGTACGGCAACGCGTGCGTGGACGACGCGGTCAACGCCTACCTGGCCGGCGGACGCCTGCCGGAGGCCGACCTGACCTGTACCAGGGCGTAGCCGGGGCGTCCCGGCCCGCTTGTCCTGGAGGTCCGCTGACGGTCTTTCAGGTTCCGGCCCCATCGCGTGTGCGGTGGGGCCGGACTCGTTTCGTGGCGATGGAGGAGACGATGGAGGAGGCGATGGAGGAGTGGACTGGGGAGCCGCCCGTGCAGGGGCCTCGGTCGTCGTCGCCCGACAAAATCGCTATCAGGCGGCCGGAGCGCCGTGATAGACAACCGGCGTGCAAAACATTGTGGAGTTTCCCGAGGTCCTGCGGCTGATCGAGGACCGGTCGGCCGCTTTCCGCGCCGCGATCGCGGCCGCCCCCGACCTCGACGTCCAGGTCCCGACCTGCCCGGACTGGACGCTGCGCGAACTGGTGCAGCACCTCGGCGACGGCCGCCGCCGCCAGGCCGCCATCGTCGCGGCGGGCCCGGGCGCCGAGCCCCCGGCGAAGACGTCCCCGAAGGGCGCCCCGACCGCGCCCCGCGACCGCGAAGCCCTGGACGCCTGGCTCGCCGAGTCGACCGAGCTCATGCTCGACGCGCTGCGCGAGGCCGGCCCGGACCGCGGCTGCTGGACCTGGTGGGGCCGCTCGCAGGCCCCGGAGACCAGCGGAGCCCTGGCCCGGCACCAGATCCAGGAGATAGCCGTCCACACCTACGACGTCCAGCTCGTCCTGGGCGCCGCACAGCCGCTGCCGACGGACGTCGCGGTCGAGGGCGTCGACGAGTTCCTGACGACCGTCTCGGCGACGACCGTCCCCTGGCCGTTCAAGCCGGCGACCATCGACCTGCACGCGACCGAGGGCCGCTCCTGGCGCCTGACCCTCGACGCCGACGGTGTCCGCTGCGACGACCTCGCCGCCGACGCGGAGCCGGGCGACATGGTGATGCGTGGCGCGGCGAGCGAACTGGTCCTCTACTTCTACGATCGCGTCCCGCTCGACAGCCTGGAGAACACCGGCAGCACCGAGCCGATGGAGCAGCTCGCGGAGTGGGACCCGAACGCGTAGAACGCGCGCTCGTGACGCAGCTGCCGGTGGTGCGCGCGCTCCTGCGGGCGTCACCGGGCCCGGGGTCGCGGACATCGCGCGGCCGCGGGCAGGCTGCGGGCCCGCTGTTCAGGGGCCGTCCGGTGCGGGCTCCGTTCGAAGGACGTACTGGTGCCCCCGGCAGCCGGATCAGGTCGTGGGGAATTCGACCCGGACCCGCAGTCCGCCCGTGCTGCCGGGGACGGCGGTGACGTCGGCGTGGTGGGCACGCGCGATGGAGGCGACGATGGACAGGCCCAGGCCCGCGCCCTCACGCGGGCCGTGTCGACGCTCCTGCAGGCGGCGGAAGGGCTCGAAGAGGTAGGGGACCGTCTCCGGCGGCACCTGGGGGCCGGTGTTGCCGACCTCCAGGACGCCGTCGCGCACGCCGACCTCGACCCGGCCGCCGTCGTGGTTGTGGCGCAGGGCGTTGCCGACCAGGTTGCGTACCAGGTGTGCCAGCAGCACCGGATCACCCTCGACGGACACGGGGGCGGTGTCGGTTCGGACGGTGACGCGGTTCGCCCGGGCTTCCTCCGAGGCGGCGCACTCGGCGGCCACCGCGCGGGCCAGCTGGTCCAGTGCGACCGGTTCGCGGTGGTCCAGCCTCTGGTCGGAGACGGACAGCAGCAGCAGACCCTCGATGAGCCGTTCGCTGCTCTCGGAGACCTCGATCAGTTTGCGGCGGATCCGGGCGACGGCGGCCGGGTCCTCGGTGGCCAGCCCGATTTCGGCCGCGGCCCGCTGAACCGCGAGCGGAGTCCGCAGTTCGTGTGCGGCGTTGGCTGCGAACCGCTGCTGCGCGCCCACCAGTTGCTCCATGCGGTCGAGCATGGCGTCGAAGGTGTCGGCGAGCTGTTTGAGCTCGCCCGGGGGTGCGTCGAGGGCGATCCGCTCGTGCAGGTTCTCGCCCGAGAGCCGCCGCGCCGTGTTGGTGATCACCGCCACCGGGCGCAGCACCCGTCCCGACATCCACCAGGCCAGTGCCATCGAGATGACGGCGAAGGCGGCCAGAGCGATCAGGGAGACGGTCAGCAGCTGGTTCTGGGCGGCCTGCTCGGCGGCCTGGGTGACGACCTTGACGGCCTGGAAGTGGGACTGTCCGCCGTCGGCGGGGGTGGTTCCGGGTGGAGCGTTCGCGGGTGCGGCGGTTCCCACCGTGAGGGTTTTCGCCGCGGCGGGGTCCGGGGTCGCCAGTGTGGCCAGTCGCGGTTCGACGGCGACGGCCGTGCTGATCGAGGTGTACAGACCCTCCCGGACCAGGAAGTTGACCAGGACGATGAGCATGGCCCCGGCGAGGACGAGCAGCCCGCCGTAGAGCATGGTCAGCCGGCCCCGCTCCCCGCCCGGCAGCCGCGGGCGTGGTCGGCCGGGCAGTGGAGGGCGGTTCGGGCCGACCGGGGCGGAGCGCCTCATGCCGGGACGCCGATGCGGTAGCCGTGGCCGGGCACGGTGTCGATGACCGAGGGCTCGCCGAGCTTGGCGCGGAGTTTGCTGAGGGCGACCCGGACCGCGTTGGTGCGGTATCCCATGTTCCGCTCCCACACCCGCTCGATCAGGTCCTCACCGCTGACCACGGCGCCCTCGGCCTGCATCAGCGCCTCCAGTACGCCGAACTCCTTGCGGGACAGGGCGAGGTAGCGGCCCTCCCGGAAGGCCTGGCGGCGAGCGGTGTCGAGGGTGATGCCCGCACGTTCGAGGACCGGCGGAAGGGCGGGGTGGGTGCGGCGGCCGAGCGCCAGTACCCGGGCCAGCAGTTCCTCGTAGGCGAACGGCTTGGTGAGGTAGTCGTCCGCGCCCAGGTCCAGGCCGTCGACGCGGTCGCGGACGGTGCCGGCGGCGGTGAGCATCAAGACCCGGGTCAGCAACCGCTGCTCCACGACGCTCCGGCACACCTCGTCGCCGTGCGCTCCGGGCAGGTCGCGGTCGAGCACGAGCACGTCGTAGTCCGTGAAGCGCAGCCGCTCCAGCGCGTCGGCGCCGTTGTACACGACGTCGACGGCCAGGGCGTCGCGCCGCAATCCCTCGGCGATCATGTCCGCCAGGAATTCCTCGTCCTCCACGATCAGTACACGCATGACATCAGGTGTACCTGAGAACCACCTTTCGTTGCCGTAAAGGTCTCGGCTGACAGCGGCGAAATGCGGGTGCGTGCCAGCCTCTGCGTGGTCGGTCACCCGGTATCGGACACGGTGGTCGGTCACTCCCAATCGGACACGGAGGAATTCCATGCGGAACCACATGCGGAACCACTTGCGGAACCACAGGTACGGCGCGGCGGCCGTGCTGGTGGCGGGGATGGCGCTGTTCACCGCGGCCTGCGGCGGAGGCGCCGCGGGCACGGGCGGGGGCGGCGGCTCGGACTCGTCGGGCAAGGGCGCGGCGGCGGACCGGGCCTACGAGCACCGCAAGTGCCTGCGCGAACACGGCGCCCAGGTGAAGGAGCCGGAGCCGGGCCAGGACCCGCGGGGCCTGGTCCTCGAGGGCGGCCAGGACAAGATGGCGGAGGCCCTCAAGGCCTGCGGGGGAGCCGGCGGCTCGGGCGGCACGAAGATGTCCCAGGCCGACAAGGACAGGGCCCTCGAATTCGCCCGGTGCATGCGCGGTAACGGTGTGGACATGCCGGACCCGAAGTTCGACGGCGACTCGGCGATGTCGGGACAGGCGATGAAGGTCCCGGAGGGCGCCGAGAAGGACAGGTTCGACAAGGCGAACAAGGCGTGCAGTGGTCAGAATGCGGAGTGAGCGCGGACGGGGCCGCCGAACGTACCTGATCGCCGCGCTGGTCACCTCGGTCTCGCTGGTGGGCGGGGTCACGGCCCTCTCGCAGACCGGCGGCGTCAGCAGCGCCGGCACGGACCGCACCGGCGGGCTGCCGCCGAGCACGGGCTCGGTGGAACGACAGGACCTGAGCAGCCGGACCCAGGTGGACGGGACCCTCGGCTATGCCGAGGAGCGCCGGCTCAACGCCGGTGTGCCGGGCACCCTCACCTGGCTCCCGGAGGCCGGCGCGGTGGTGAAACGCGACGGGGTTCTCTACGAGGTCGACGGCCGGAAGGTCCGGCTCATGGACGGCGAGCGCCCCGTGTACCGGACGATGAAGACCGGCGACAAGGGGCCGGACGTCGGACAGCTGAAGGAGAACCTCCGCGACCTGGGCTACGGCAAGGGGCTGGCCGCGGACGAGGAGTTCACCCCCGGAACCGCAGAAGCGGTCAAGCGCTGGCAGAAGGCCCACGGTCTGGCCCGGACCGGCGAGATCGGCCCCGAGCAGATCGCCTTCTCGCCCGGTCCGGTGCGGATCAAGAAGAACGATGCGGCCGTCGGCGACCAGGCCGCTCCCGGCAAGCCGGTCCTCACCACCACCGGCTCCGAACGGCAGGTGCAGATCAAGATCGAGGTCTCCCGGGCCGACCTCGCCAAGCCCGGTACCCGGGTCGAGGTCGACCTGCCCGGCGGCGGCAGGGCCAAGGGCAAGGTCGCCTCCGTCGACCGCACCGTCGGCGAGGACGGCAAGGAGCAGGGCTCCCAGGACAAGCCCGCCAGGATCACCGCCCGGGTGCTCTTCGACGACCCGGGGCAGGCGGAGGGCTTCGACCAGGCGCCGGTCACCGTCGAGCTCGAAGGAGAGGTCCGCAAGGACGTGCTGACGGTACCGGTCAACGCACTGCTCGCACTGTCCGGCGGGGGCTTCGGCGTCCAGGTCGTGGAGGACGGGAAGGTGCGCGAAGTCCCGGTCGAACTCGGCATGTTCGGACAGGGCCGGGTCGAGGTCAGCGGGACCGGCCTGGCCGAGGGAATGAAGGTCGGGGTGCCCAAGTCATGAGCGCCGTCGTCGAGTTGAACCAGGTCACCAAGGAGTATCCGGGCGGGGTCGTGGCGCTGCACGGCGTGGACCTGCGCGTCGGACGCGGCGAACTGCTCGCCATCGTCGGCCCTTCGGGGTCGGGCAAGTCCACCCTGCTGCACATCGTCGGCACCCTGGACCGGCCGAGCGCCGGATCCGTCACCCTGGCGGGCCACGACGTCGCCGCCCTCTCCGACCGCCGGCTGTCCGCACTGCGCGCCCGGCACATCGGCTTCGTCTTCCAGTCCTTCCACCTGGTGGCCGGGGTCAGCGCCCAGGACAACGTCGCCGAGGGCCTGCTCTACTCGGGCCTGCCGCGCGCCCAGCGCCGCAGGCGCGCGGCCGCGGCCCTGGAGCGGGTCGGGCTCGCGGACCGCATGCACCACCGTCCGCACGAGCTGTCGGGCGGCCAGCGGCAGCGGGTGGCCATCGCCCGGGCGGTGGTCGGCGAGCCGGACCTGCTGCTGGCCGACGAGCCGACCGGCGCGCTGGACTCCGCCTCGAGCGAAGCGGTGATGGAGCTGCTGCACGACCTCAACGCCGAGGGTGCCACCATCGCGGTGATCACCCACGACGGCGAGATCGCCGACAGCCTGCCGCGCCAGGTCCGTATCCGCGACGGTCGCGTCGTGGCGGATCTGCGCACCGGCGCCGCCGAACCGGCCGATCGGGGTGGGGAGCGATGAGCCGCACCCGGCTCTCCCCGGCCCGGCTCGGCCCCCGTGACGTCCTCCACGTCGGATCGGCCGGCCTGCGCACCCGGCCGCTGCGGGTGGTGCTGTCCGCGCTGGGCATCGCCATCGGCATCGCCACCATGATCGCGGTGGTCGGCATCTCCTCCTCCAGTAAGGCCCAACTCCTGAGGCAGCTCGACCAGTTGGGAACCAACATGCTGGTGGCCTCCCCCGGCCAGGGGCTGTTCGGCGAGAAGGTGAAGCTGCCCGAGGAGTCGATCGGCATGCTGAGCCGCGTCCCCGGGGTCGAGCAGGTCGGCGCGACCGGTGACCTGGCGCAGTCCGTCAGGCGCAGCGAGAAGATCCCCAGTGACGAAACCGGCGGCATCACCGTGAAGGCCGCCACCGAAGGACTGCTGGACGTCGTGCGCGGCGCGGTCGGCTCGGGCACCTGGCTCAACGAGGCCAACGGGCGCTATCCGTCGACGGTGCTCGGACACGTCGCGGCCCAGCGCCTGGGCATCACCGCCCCCGGTCAGCAGGTCCACATCGGCGGCCGGTACTTCACCGTCATCGGCATCCTCGACCCGCTGCCGCTGGCTCCCGAGATCGAGCGGGCCGCCCTGGTCGGCTGGGACGGCGCCGGCGCGCTGCTGGGCTTCGACGGCCATCCGACCCAGATCTACGAACGGTCGACGGACCGGACGGTCGGCGCGGTCCGCGAGCTGATCCCGCGCACCGTCGACCCGCAGAACCCGCACAACGTGCAGGTCACCGACCCCTCCTCGGCGCTCCAGGCCAAGGCCGCCACCGAGGGGGCGTTCACCGACCTCCTGCTCGGGCTGGGCGGGGTGGCGCTCCTGGTCGGCGGCGTCGGGGTCGCCAACACGATGATCATCTCGGTATTGGAGAGGCGCCACGAGATCGGACTGCGCCGCTCCCTGGGCGCCACCAGGGGCCAGATCCGTCTCCAGTTCGTGACGGAGTCCCTCCTGCTCTCCGGACTGGGCGGGCTGGCCGGCGTGGCCCTGGGCGCGGCCGCCACCTACGCCTTCGCCGTCTCGGGCGACCTGCCCTGGGTGGTCCCCCTGTGGGCCGTCACCGGGGGCTTCGCCGCCACCCTGCTCATCGGGACGGTGGCAGGCCTCTACCCGGCCGTCCGGGCCTCCCGTCTCTCCCCGACCCTCGCCCTCCGCACCGGCTAGGGCCTCTCGTCGGCCCGCAGGCGGGGGTTTGAAGACAGACCCCGCAGGCCTGTTCGGGAAGGCGTCGAAGGTACGCCTGGTTGGCCGTCCCGGAAGGCTTCGGGCGGCCAACCGGAGGACGAGTGGCTCTGTCCACGTGAAGTCGCAGCGGGTTCGCACCGGAGCCCCGGCCGGGTCCCGGGCCTGGTCACCCTTGACGAAAGGTTGACCTGCTCACGGCAGAAGGTTGACGATCACCGCCTCTATGGTCGGCCCATGCCCTCACAGCCCATCAGGCCCACCACCCTGCCGGTCCTGCCCTACCGCAAGCCCACCCGCGGACGGGACTACTGGGTCCTGGACAACGTGCTGCCGGACCCGGACGCCGTCCGGGAGCGCTGCCTGGCCCGCGGGGACTGGACCGAGGGCTACCCGCACCGCCCCGAGACCTGGCCCGGACTGCGCACCATGCCGGGCCTGGAACCCGAGGAGCTGGCCCGGGTCGAGTCGCAGGTCCGCAAGGCCACCGGGGCCTCCCGGCTCTGGGTGCAGAGCACCCCGGGCGGCGGCACCCTCAACCACAACTGCGTCCAGGTCGTCGGCGCCGGGGAGTCGGAGTCCCGCCCGCACACCGACTCCCGCGCGCTCTGCCGCTACGCCGCCGTCCTCTACCTCAGCCCCGGCGCCCCCAAGGACGCCGGCACCAGCTTCTACCGCCAGCAGTTCCCCGGCGGCCGCCTCGGCGGCAACCTGGTCAACGCCCCGCACAACAACCTGGTCGAGGCGCTCGGCACCCGCCACGTACCGGCCGACCACTTCACCGAGGACGTCCGCGTCCCCAACCGCTACAACCAGCTGCTCCTCTACCACGCCAACCTGATCCACAGCGCCACCGGCTACTACGGCACCGACCTGGCCGAGCGGCGGATGACGGCGGTCTTCTTCTGGATGGCCTGACCCGGCACGCACCCTCTCGGACCGCCGGGCCCTCACCCTGCACCGGGCCGACCCACCCCCCACCCGGCCCCCACGTGCGCCAGGCTCGCCCTGGTCAGCGCCGCCGCCAACCGGGCCAGGTCCCCCGGCCCGACCAGCGCCGCCAGCCCGTCCGGTTCGCCCGGCAACCCGAGCGTCCGGGCCTCCGCCAGCGCCCGCTCGTCGACGTACGGCCGCAGCGAGGGCCAGACCGCCTGCGCCTCGCGCCGGAAGATCCCGGCGCCGACCGGCCCGATCCGGGGGAACTCCCGGAGCAGCTCGCCGATCCGCTCCGAATCGCCCCCGGCCTCCTCCCGCAGCCGCCGCAGATCGCCGTGCCAGCGGTCGAGCAGCAGCCCGGCCCCCTGGCCGAGCGCCGTGGCGGTGCTCTCGTCGTAGCGCACGTAGTGGGCCCGGCCCAGGGCGGCGATCAGCGTCCGGCGCCGGGCGTCCGCCATCGCGCGCGGGGTCCGCAGTCCGGCGGCCGACAGCTCCCGGGCCGCCGCCGTGGCGGTGCCGGCGCCGATCCGCACCGAGCACAGCACGGTCAGGACGAGCAGCCGGTAGAGCGGCGAGGGCTTGTCGCGCAGCGTGATCCCGGCCTCCTCCGCGTAGGTGCGGCCGAACCGGTCCAGGAGTTCGGCAACGGTCGGTTCCACGGCCTTCACCTCCTCCCCCACGCTTGCCCGGATTCGGACGCCCCGCACCCGGGGAGGCTCGCCGCATGAGTGAGCGAAGCACGGGGACACCCCCGGCCGGAGGCCGGGGGCGGATCGTCGACGGGTACGCGCGGGCACAGGCCCCTGCCGGGCGGAGCGGGGCGGGCGCATGAGCCGGGACGCCGTACCCGCGACCGAGACCGTCCGCCCCGACTGGGCCGCGATCGACCGACTGCCCGCCGTCGAGCTGCTCCGCCTGATGAACGCCGAGGACCGCACGGTTCCGGTCGCCGTCGCCGGGGAGTTGGAGCGGATCGCCGCCGTGGTCGACGCCGTGGCCGCCCGGATGGCGCGTGGTGGCCGGCTGGTCTACGCCGGCGCGGGGACGGCCGGGCGGCTCGGTGTGCTGGACGCCGTCGAGTGCCCGCCGACCTTCGGCACCGATCCGGCGCTGGTCGTCGGTCTGATCGCGGGCGGGCGCTCGGCCGTCACCGCGGCGGCCGAGGGCGCCGAGGACCGCACCGACCTCGCCGAGGCCGACGTGGCCGCGCTCGCCCTCACCCCCGCCGACACCCTGGTGGGCGTCTCCGCGTCCGGCCGGACGCCCTACCCGCTGGCCGCCGTCCGCGCGGCGCGGGCGGCCGGGGCGCTGACCGTCGGGTTGGCGTGCAACCGCGGCTCGGCGCTCGCGGCCGCGGCCGAGCTGGGCATCGAGGTGGAGGTCGGCCCGGAGGTGCTGGCCGGATCGACCCGGCTCAAGGCGGGCACGGCCCAGAAGCTGGTGCTCAACCTGCTCTCCACGGCCGTGATGGTCCGGCTCGGCCGGACGTACGGCAATCTGATGGTCGACCTCCGCGCCACCAACGACAAGCTGCGCGACCGCGCCCGACGGATCGTCGCCGAGGCGACCGGCGCCGACGAGGCCGCGGTCGACCGCGCCCTGACCGCGACCGGCGGACGGGCCAAGGACGCGATCCTGTCCCTGCTCGCGGACGTGGACGCGTCCACCGCCGCCCGCCTGCTCACGGCCTCGGACGGACGGCTGCGCGAAGCCCTCCGCCTCGCCCGGCCGTAGCGGCCCGCCGCCGCACCGGCGGCGACCCGCCCCGCCGGCTCACCCCAGCCGCACGTCCGCGGCCGCGACGACCTCGCCGAGGCGCGGGAAGTCCAGCTCCACCGAAGCCCGGTGCTCCTCCGCCGTGAGCGCGGCCATCGCGTCCTCGACGAACACCAGCCGGTACCCGTGGTCGCAGGCGGCCCGGGCACTCGACTCCACGCCGAGGTTGGTCGCGATCCCGGCGAACACCACGGTCTCCACGCCCCGCGCCCGGAGCAGCTCGTCCAGGCCGGTGCCCTGGAAGGCGCCGATGGTGCGCTTCACCACGACCTCGTCGGCCGCCGCCGCGACCTCCGCGGGCAGCCCGCTCCCGGGCGGCTGCTCGGTCACGTTCGGCCGCTCGACCCGTACCGCGATCACGGGCGCGCCCGCCGCCCGGAACTCCCGGGCCAGCTCCAGCGAGGCCTTCACCACCTCCGAACCGGTGCGCGGCGCGAGCGGGTTGGCGACGATCCGGTCCATCAGGTCGATCAGGACCAGGGCCGTGCTGCGGGGGTCAAGGGTGGTCATGGGGTCACGCTAGTCCATCGGGCGAGTGGCCCCCGAGGCCCGGTCCGGCGCCGGGGCGCTCTGCGCCGCCTCCCGCGCGATCTCCGTCCTGAACCCCTCGATCAGCACCCGCAGCCCGTACTCGAAGTCGGCGTCGTGGTCGGTCATCCGCAGGACGTCGACCGCCTCGCGCAGCAAGGGCAGTTCGCGCAGTGCTTCGTCCGGGAACGGCGGCCGGTCGCGGCCCGCGGAGTCCTGCCGCCAGGCCTGCTCCTCGGTGACCCAGCCCATGATGTACCGGTCGACGGTCAGCAGCAGGCGCAGCGCCGTTCGCGGGCGCAGTCCCGCTCCGCAGAGGGCACTCAACTGTGCCTCGACCGCCGGGAGTTCGTCCTCGGTCGGGAGGGTTCCGGCGTGCACCCGGGCGCCGTCGCGGTAGGCGAGCAGGGCGTTGCGCTTGGCGCGGGCGTCGGCGGCGATCCACTCGGGCCAGTGCGCCGGGTCCGGCTCGCGGTCGGGCGGGAGGGCTTCGGCGAGCATCGCCTCGGCCATCAGGTCGAGCAGTTCCCGCTTGCTCTTGAAGTGCCAGTACAACGCCGGTGACTGGACGCCGAGTTCGCGGGCGAGCCGCCGGGTGGTCAGCCCGTCGATGCCCTCCTCGTTGAGCAGGCGCAGCGCCGTGCGCACCACCTCGTCGCGCTTCAGCGCCATCCGATCGGCCTCCTGGGTCGTCCGCTTGCCAGATCCACCTTATCGCCGATAAGTTCCCGAGCTGGAATTTATCAGCGATAAGGAGAGCCGTCGCGACACCGACGGCCGCGAAGGGATCCCACCCCTCATGACCTCCGGACCGAACCCGACCTCCGGAACGGACCCGACCTCCGGAACGGACCGCTTCTGGTCCCGACTGCTGCCGAACACCGCGCCCTGGCGGTCCTCCCGCGACTTCCGGCTGACCTGGACCTCGGGCACCGTCACCCTGCTCGGCTCGATCTTCACCATGACGGCGATCCCGCTCCAGATCGCCGACCTCACCGGTTCACCCCTGGCCGTGGGCGCGGTCGGCGCGGTCGAACTCGTACCCACCGTCCTGTTCGGCCTCTACGGCGGCGTCCTCGCCGACCGCGCCGACCGCCGCACCGTCGCCCTGGTCACCGAGGTCGCCCTGGCCGCGCTCAGCGCCCTGCTGCTGGCCAACGCGCTGCTCGGCACCCCCGCCGTCTGGCCGCTGTACGTCGCCGCCGGGGTGGCGGCGGCGCTCCAGGGCGTCCAGCAGCCCTCGGTGGAGGCGATGATCCCCCGGCTGGTGCCCCAGGACCAGCTGGTGGCGGCCGGCTCCCTGCTCTCGCTGCGCTGGAGCATCGGCGGCGTGGCGGCCCCGGCGGCGGCCGGCCTGCTGATCGCGACCGCCGGCGTCCCGGCGGCGTACCTGGTCGACCTCGGCACCTTCCTGCTCTCGATCGCCCTGCTCGCCCGGGTCCGGCCGGTCCCCTCGGAGCGGGACGCCGAGGTGCCGCAGCTCACCGAGTTCCTCGACGGCGCCCGGTACGCGGCCCGGCGCCCGGACCTGATCGGCACCTACCTGGCCGACCTCACGGCCACCGTCTTCGCCCTGCCCACCGCGCTCTTCCCGTTCCTGGCCGCGGACCTGGACGCCACCTGGGCGCTCGGCCTGCTCTACTCGGCCGGCGCGGTCGGCAGCCTGATCGCCGCCGCGACCGGGGGGTGGGCGGAGCGGGTCCACCGGCACGGCCGACTCGTCCTGTTCTCCGCCGCCCTGGTCGGCGCGGCGACGGCGGCGGCCGCGTTCGCCCCGGGCCTGTGGGCCGTCCTGCTCTGCCTGGCCGTCGCGGGCGGTGCCCACTGGATCGGCGACACCTTCCGCAGCGCCATCTGGAACCAGTCCATTCCGGACGAACTCCGGGGCCGCGCCGCCGGGTTGGAGATGCTGATCGGCTCCGCCGGGCCGGCCCTGGGCGACCTGCGGGCGGGCGGGCTCGCCGCCCGCCAGGGCATCCGGGCGGCCCTGCGCACCGGCGGCCTGCTCTGCCTCGGCAGCTCGGCCGCGCTGTCCGCCGCGATCCCCGCGCTCTGGCGCTACGACCGGCGGGCGCACCGCACCGGGCCGGCCCCGGCGGAGCCCACCCCGTGACGCGCCCCACGCCCCGGCCGCACCGGCCCCACCGAAGGGACCGCCCCAGGGACCGCCCCAGGAACCACCGCTCAGTCCGGGACGAGCGCCGTCGCGTGCCGGTCGATCAGCTCCCCCAGCCCCCGGAGGTCGTCGACCCCGCGCTTGGGCAGCATGGTCAGCACCCCCGCCTCCTCGTTGCCGCTCAGCAGCAGGAACAGCCGGGGCGTCTCCAGGTAGTACCGCTGCTCCGGCCAGGCGAACTCGGTGACCGAGGCCTCGGTGCTCACGACCACCCCGTCGTCGTCCAGCAGGACCCTGAACTCGCCCTTGTCCGCCGCCGCCCTCGTCACCCGCCGCACCCGTGTCGCGGGCACCGCGAGAACCACGAGCAGCGCGAGCACCACCAGCAGGGCGACCAGCAGCGGCACCGTCCCGCCGAGGACGACGAGCAGTCCGGCAACCGCCGTCCCGCCGACGGCCACCGTGTACACGGCTCGCCGCGACCGGCGTCCGACCGCCGTGTGCCGGTCCCACGCCGCGAAGGCCTCCCGGAAGTCGGCGTCCGTCGGGGTGTAGCGAACCTCGACATACGTCACCGCCCGCCCATCGGAACCCACGTCCCCACCCTCCGACCCGTACACGCACAACTCCTGACACCAGCTTCGCCGGATCGTAGCAAAGACCGTACGTACCCGATGCGACCGCGTCCGCGCTCCCCCGGCGGGAAAACGCCGCTCCCGGCGCCCACCCGTTGACCGACCGCCCCGCCCGGCGGTTGGCTCACCCCGAGCCGGCCGCCGGGGAGTTCGGCGTCCACCGCCGACGCGGCACGGCCGATCCCAGGGGAGGGAACCAGATGAACCTCATCCGCCGCCCGCTGCGCGCGGCCTGCGTCCTCGCGGCCGCCGCACTGGCCGCCGCCGTCGCCGTGCCCGCCCAGGCGGGCCCGACCGGAGCGGCCCCGTCCGAAGCGGCCCCGACCGGAGCGGCCCCGACCGGAGCGGCCCCGACCGGAGCGGGCCTGGCCGCCCTGCCGGGCGCTGCCCGCACCGAACGCGTCTCCGTCGGCCTCGGACAGGCCCAGGCCACCGGCGCCTCGCAGGCCGGCGGCCTGAGCGCGGACGGGCGCTTCGCCGTCTTCACCTCGGAGGCGGCCGACCTGGTGCCCGGCGACACCAACGGCAGGTCCGACGTCTTCGTCCGCGACCTGTGGACCGGCCGCACCGAGCGGGTGGACACCGGCCCGGACGGCGTCCAGGCCGACGGGGACTCCTACGAGGCCACGATCAGCGGCAGCGGCCGCTACGTGGCGTTCAGTTCCACCGCCACCAACCTCGCCCCCGGTGCCAACCGCGGCTCCGAGGACGTCTACGTCCACGACCGCTGGACCGGCGACACCCGCCTGGTCAGCGTCGGAAGGACGGGGGTTCCGCAGACCGGCAAGCTGTCCGGCGTCCCCTCGATCAGCTGGGACGGCCGGTACGTGGCCTACCAGTCCAACCGCGGCGACCTCGCCCCCGGCACGGTCACCTGGTTCGGCGGCAACATCTACGTCACCGACCGCTGGACCGGCGACACCCGCCTGGTCAGCATCGGCGCCGACGGCAAGGAGGCGGACGCCTCCTCCTCCGCTCCGGAGATCAGCGCGGACGGCAGCACCGTCGTCTTCATCTCCAAGGCGACCAACCTCCTCGGCGCGGGCGCGGCCGGCGCCCTCTCCCCCGCCGCGGTCGCCGAGCTCAGGGCCGGCTCCGACCGGGAGTTCGTCGCCGACTCCTTCCACCCGGCGGCCGCCCTCCGGCCGGGGGCCCGCGCGGAGATCCTCAAGCCGCGCACCTACCCGCTGTACGTCCGCGACCTGCGCACCGAGCGGACGAGCCTGGCCAGCCCGGACGGCGACGGCGGCTACAAGGGCGCGGTCAACCCCTCGATCAGCCCCGACGGCCGCTACGCGGTCTACTCCTCCTGGGTCCTGCACGGCGGCACCCAGTGGGACCGTCACTTCGAGGTCTACGTCCGCGACCTGAAGCAGGGCACCGAGACCCTGGTCAGCACCGGCCTGCCCGGGACGACGACCACCCTCGGCTCCTACGGCGGCCGGATCACGGCGGACGACCGGTGGGTCCTCTTCAGCTCGGAGGCGGACAACCTCGTCCCCGGCGACACCAACAACGCCGAGGACGTGTTCCGGCACGACCTGTGGACCGGCCGCACCGAGCGGGTCAGCGTGGCGGGCGACGGTGCGCAGAGCGCCGGTCCCTCGCACGCCCCGTACGCCGACGCCCTCGGCACCGCGGTGGTGTTCACCTCCTCCGACGGCACCCTCGTCCCCGCGGACACCAACGGCGTCGAGGACGCGTTCCTCCGCCGCCTGCCGCTGTTCTGACACCCGGTCCGACGGCCCCACCCTCGCCCCGCCCCGGCCACCCCGGCGCGGCCGCCCGGCCCCGGCGCGGGTGCTCCCGGACTCACACCGTGAGCGCCCGCGTCGAGGCCCGGATCGGCGCCGGAAGCTCCGTCCACCCGCGCAGGTAGCGGTCCACCGCCGCCGCCACTGCCCGCCCCTCGGCGATCGCCCAGACGATCAGTGACTGCCCGCGTCCGGCGTCCCCCGCCACGAACACGCCCTGCGCCTCCGTGGCGAAGCCGTCGTCCCTGGCCAGGGTGCCCGCCGGCCCGGTGGCGAGGCCGAGCTGGGCGAACAGCCGCCGGTCCGGCTCCGGCCCGGTGAAGCCCAGCGCGAGCAGCACCAGCTGCGCGGGCAGGCTCCGTTCGGTGCCCGTCCGCGGGCTGCGGTCGGCCGGTTCGGCCTCGGCGAAGCGGACGGCGGCCAGCCGGCCGTCCGGGCCGGCTTCGAAGCCGACGGTGGTCGCCGCGAACACCCGGGGCCCGGCCTCCGCGGCGCCGGACTCCTCGTGCGAGGTGGTCTCCCGGTACACCTTGGGGTGCACCGGCCAGGGCTGTCCGGCGGCCCGGTCCTGCGGCGGGCGGGGGTTGATGTCCAGTTGGGTGACGGTGGCGGCGCGTTGACGGAGCGCCGTTCCCAGGCAGTCCGCCGCCGTGTCCCCGCCGCCGACGATGACCACGTCCAGCCCCTCGGCGGACACCGGCGAGACCGGGCGGTCGCCCTCGTCCACCCGGTTCGCCCAGGTCAGGTAGTCGATCGCCTGGTGCACCCCGGACAGGTCCCGGCCCGGCACCGCCAGCTCCCGGCAGGCGGTCGCCCCCACCGCGACCACCACCGCGTCGCACCCCGATCGCAGTTCCTCGCCCGGGACGTCCCGGCCGACCCACACCCCGGTGCGGAAGGCGGTGCCCTCGGCCCGCAGCTGGTCCAGTCGGCGCTCCAGCCGGTGCTTCTCCAGCCGGAACGGCGGGATGCCGTACCGCAGCAGTCCGCCCGCGCGGTCGGCCCGTTCGTACACCGTGACAATGTGCCCGGCCCTGGTCAGTTGCTGGGCGGCGGCCAGCCCGGCCGGGCCCGAGCCGATCACCGCGATCCGCCGCCCAGCGGCCCGCTCGGGGCGGTCGGGCGGCCGGGGCCCGTCCCAGCCCGCCTCCCAGGCCCGGTCGGCGATCGCCAGCTCCACGTTCTTGATCGCCACCGCGGCGCCGTCGATCGCCAGGACGCAGGCGCTCTCGCAGGGCGCCGGGCAGAGCCGCCCGGTGAACTCCGGGAAGTTGTTGGTGGCCAGCAGCCGTGCCGCGGCCGCCCGCCAATCCGCTCCCGCGTCCGCCTCCGCCCTCGTACCCGCCCCGGTTCCCGTACCCGTACCCGGCTCCTGGCCCGTCCCCGATTCCGCCACCAGCCGGTTCCAGTCCGGCACCAGGTTCCCCAGCGGACAGGCGTGGTGGCAGAACGGCAGCCCGCAGTCCATGCACCGCCCCGCCTGCCCGCCCACCACCGGCAGCAGTTCGCCCGGCCGGTACACCTCCCGCCAGTCCCCCAGGCGCTCCCGCGCGTCCCGCCGCGCCCGCTCCGCGCGCGGGGTGGTGAAGAAGGCCATCCGGTCTGCCATCGCGGCCTCCGGCAGGGCGTGCCGACTCGAACCAGGCGGCCCACCCGGCGGCGCGCCACCGTACGGCCACCGTACGCCCGCGAAGCACCGCGCAACAGCCGCGGCCGTCGGGGAGGGCCGCGGAGCGGACCCGGAACACCTCGGCCCCGACCGGAAGCGCCGTGAGCACGTCAGGGAGAATCTCCGCCATGACGCACACCGTGCTGATCGCCGAGGACGACCGGGCCATCCGCGACTCGCTCGCCCGCGCCCTGATGCTGGAGGGCTACCGGGTGCGGGTCGCCGCCGACGGCACCCAGACCCTGGCCGTCCACGCCGAACAGCGCCCGGACGTCCTGGTGCTCGACGTGATGATGCCCGAGCCGGACGGCCTGGAGGTCTGCCGCCGGCTGCGCGCGGCCGGCGACCGCACCCCGGTGCTGATGCTCACCGCCCGGGTGGAGGTCCCCGACCGGATCGCCGGCCTCGACGCCGGCGCCGACGACTACCTGGTCAAGCCCTTCGACGTGGACGAGCTCTTCGCCCGCCTGCGCGCCCTGCTGCGCCGCCACCCGCCCGAGCCCGCCGCCGAGGCGCTGACCGTCGCCGACCTGCGGGTCGAGCCGCCGGCCCGTCGGGCCTGGCGCGCCGGCCGGGAGCTCGAACTCTCCCGCACCGAGTTCGACCTGCTGGAGCTGCTCGTCCGGCACGCCGGCGCCGTCCTCGACCAGGCCACCCTGTACGAGCAGATCTGGGGCTACGACTTCGGCCCCGGCTCGAAGAACCTCGCGGTGTTCATCGGCTACCTGCGCCGCAAGCTCGACCGTCCGGGCCTCGTGCCGCTGATCCACACCGTCCGCGGCGTCGGCTACACGCTGCGCGAGCCGTGACCGGCCCCGCCCGCCGCCTCCCCCGGTTCCTGCGGTTCCCGCGGTTCCCGCGCCCCGCCCGCGGCCTCCCCCGGCTGCCGCGCCCGGGCCTGCCCACCACCCTCGCGCTGGCCTTCGCCGCGATCGCCGCGCTGGTCGCGGTGCTGATCGGCGCACTCGGCTACGACGCCGCCGCGCGGCTGATCCGGGACGACGAGACCGCCGACTTCGGCGCCGCCGTCGACTCCGTCGGCCGGCAGGTCCAGCGGGAGGTCCTCTTCCCCGGCGACTTCGCCGGCCCGAGCGGCCTGAGCGCCGACCTGGTCCGCCCGATCCGGGTCACCACCCAGTCGCTCGACCCCGACGGCGCGGTGCTGCCCGGCACCGCCCGGCTCGACCTGCCGCCGAGCCCGTCCGACCACGAGCTCGCCCACGCCGACCAGCCGGGCCGCACCTCGATCGGGCTGCGCCACCGGCACCGCGAGGCCTACCGGGTCGGCGTGGTCTCGCTCGGCGGGCGGCGCGGGGCGGTCCAGATCATCCAGCAGGTCGGACCCTCCGAGAAGCTGCTGAGCACCCTGCGGACCCGCACGGTCGCCCTGGTGGCGATCGTCGCGGTGCTCGCCGGCGGGGCCGGCCGGCTGCTCGCCCGACGGATCACCCGACGGCTGGTCCGGCTCACCGAAGCGGCCGAACTGGTCGCCACCAGTGGGCGGTTGGACGTCACGGTGCCCGCCGCCGGAACGGACGAGGTGGGCCGGCTCGGCCGGGCCTTCGACCGGATGCTGGTCCGGCTCGCCACCGCGAAGGAGAACCAGCGCCGCCTGGTGCAGGACGCCGGGCACGAGCTGCGCACACCGCTGACCAGCCTGCGCACCAACCTCTCGGTGCTGCCCGGCCTGGACCGGCTGCCGCCCGCCGAACGTGCCGCGCTGATGGCCGATCTGCTGGAGGAGTCACGGGAGTTGGCCCAGCTGGTGGAGGAGCTGGTGGCGCTCGCGGCGGACCGCAGGGCGGACGAGCAGCCGACCGGGGTGCTGCTCGCCGACGTGGTCCGGCAGGCCGCCGCCCAGGCCCGGCGGCGCAGCGACCGGCAGATCGTGGTGGACGCGGACGGAACCGTCGTCACCGCCCGGCCGGACGCGCTGGCCCGCGCGGTGGGCAACCTGCTGGACAACGCCGCCAAGTTCGACCCCTCCGGGACCGGCCCGATCGAGGTGGTGGTGCGCGGCCCGCGGGTGGAGGTGCGCGACCGCGGCCCGGGCATCGACGCGGCCGACCTCGACCGGGTCTTCGACCGCTTCTACCGGGCCACCGCCGCTCGCAGCCTGCCCGGCTCCGGGCTGGGCCTGGCCATCGTGCACGAGGTGGCCCGCTCGCACGGCGGGACGGCCTTCGCCGCCAACCGGGAGGGCGGCGGCGCGGTGATCGGCTTCACCCTCGGCGGCTGACGGCGCGGACCGTCCCGGCGCGTGGCAGCGCCGGGCCCGCGGTGGGACCCGCCGTCAGACGGCGGCCAGCAGCCCCCGCCCGAGCCAGTCGGCCTCGCCCCTCGCGCCCGGCAGGACGAAGAAGTACCCGCCGCCGGTCGGCGAGATGTAGTCCACCAGCGGCTCGCCGATCAGCCGGGTCTGGGTGGCCTCGAACTGCCGGACCACGTCCTGCTGGTAGCAGCAGAACACCAGGCCCATGTCCAGGTTGCCCGCCTGGTCGACGCCCCGGTCGTAGTTGAAGCCCCGGCGCAGGATGCGCGAGGTGTCGGTGTCTGCGGTGCGCGGGTTGGCCAGCCGGATGTGCGCGTCGAGCGGGATCGCCTTGCCGTCCGGGTCCTTGGCGTAGTCGGGCGCGTCGGTCTCCCGGGCGCCGTCCAGCGGCGCGCCGGTGTCGCGGCGGCGGCCGAACATCTTCTCCTGCTCGGTGAGGGTGACGCGGTCCCAGAACTCGATCAGCATCCGGATGATGCGGATCACCTGGTAGCTGCCGCCGGTCGCCCAGCCGGGTTCGCCCGTCCCGTCGGCGACCCAGACCAGCCGGTCCATCTCGCGCGCGGAGCCGGTGTCGGGGTTGACGATGCCGTCCTTGAAGCCGAGCAGGTTGCGCTGCGCGCCGTCCGGGCGGGACTGGTTCTGGAAGCCGTCGATCCGCCAGAGGATCTGCATCGCGCCCCGGGTGTGCCGGGTGATGTCGCGCAGCGCGTGCAGCACGGTGTCCTGGCGGTCGGCGCAGATCTGCAGCGAGAGGTCGCCGTGCAGTTCGGCGGCCCGGAGGTTGTCGTTCGGGAAGGTCTTCATCGGCGCGAGCCTGACCGGCTTGGCCTTGGCCAGCCCGTAGCGGTCGTCGAAGAGCGAGGCGCCGACGCCGACCGTGACGGTCAGGTGGTCGGCGGGGACGGTCGGGCCGAGGATGCCGCTGTCCGAGGGCGGCGCGCCGACCCCGAGGTCCGGCGGGGTGCCGCCGGCGGTGAGGAAGCGGATCCGCTCGGTCAGGGTCCGGAACAGCGTTTCGAGGCCCTTGCGGTCCTGGGCGATCACCTGGCAGGAGACGAAGGCCGCGAAGCCGGGGGCCGGGGTGGTGACGCCGGCCTGGTGGGCCCCGTGGAACGGCACCGCCCCGGTCTTGTCCTGCTTGCCGTCCCCGGCGGCGGCCCGGCCGGCGCCGAGGGCGAGGCCGCCACCGGCCAGCACGGCCGCGCCGGCACCGGCGCCGAGCGCGGCCCGGACGAAGCTGCGCCGGGCCGGTCCGGCCGGGCAGCCGCCCTCCGCGGCGGCCTCGGCCGGCGCGGCGTGCGGGAAGGGGCAGGACCCGGTGGCTGCGGTGTGGTCGGTCATCAGGCGGCCTTCCGGATTTCGAGCAGGGCGGGGACGGGGGCGAGGTCTTCGAGCAGTTCGCCGGTGGCCCCGTTGAGCTGGCGGCGGGCGTCGGCGGGCAGCCGGTCGACCGGGGTCCACCCCTCGGGCCGGTGCGCGGCGGCGAGCAGGTCGCCGACCCGCTTCATCCCGGCGTTCGCCTTGACGAGCACCTGCGGGTCCCGCTCGTCGAGCAGCGGCTGGAGCAGCGTCAGCAGTTCCTGGGTGCCGGTCAGGTTGGCCTGGGCGGTGGCCAGGTTGGTGCCGCTGCCCATGTCGGTGTCGCCGGTCAGCTCGAACTGGAGGGTGTTCTCCAGGATCTCGTGGGCGCGCAGCGGCAGGTCGCCGGGGGCGAAGTCCTGCCCGGGGAAGTCGCGCGCCAGCTGGTCGACGTTCTGCGCCAGGTCGTCGGCGACGGGCGTCAGCTCCTCGGCGGACCGATCGTGCCAGAGGCCGTACTCCAGGCGCAGGAAGCCGGTGAAGCCCGGGTCCTTCTCCTTGTCGGCGAGGCCGTCCGGGCGGCCGTCGATCTTGCCGTCGAGGTCGGCGAAGGTGCCGTACGCGGCGCCGAGGGAGGCGTACTGGAGGTGGGCGGCGAGCCAGTCGGCCTTCGCGGTGGCGAGGTCGCCGGAGCGCACGTCGGCCTGGAGCTTCCGGCTCTGCGTGACGAGCGTCGCGAGGCCCTGGCCGACGTACTCCTTGTAGCTGTCGAGCGGGGCCTTGAGGTCGTCCTCGGCGACCGGCTTGACGGCCTTGACCACGGCGGCGCCGCTGACGTGCACGGCGGCCGAGGTGACGGGCTTCCCGCCGGTGGGCACGCAGCGCCAGGCGTAGTCGCCGGAGCCGATGGTGGCGGTCAGGGCGCGGGTGGTGCCGGGGGCCAGGCCCTCGATCTCCCCGTAGACCGAGCCGGTGCCCGGGTCGACGAGGTAGACCTCGGCGACCTTGTCGCCGGTGTTGCGCATCTGGAACACCTGCTGGCCGGGCCGCGGGGCGGCGAAGCCCTTGCCGCACTCCTGCTCGGAGACGGCGACGGTGGCGGAGCCGCCCTGCTTGCCGTCGCTGATCGCGATCACGGCGCCGGCCAGCACCACCGGGACGGCGACCGCCGCGGTCGGCAGCACCCAGCGCGGCCGGCCGGCCCGCGCCGGCGGGGCCTCGGACTCCGCGTCGGCCCCGGCGGGCTTCTCGGCGACCGCCGCCACCGCCGCGGCCGCAGCGGCGGGCGCGGCGGGCGCGGCGGCCGGGGCACTGGTGCCGCCGCGGACGCCCTCGACGAACAGCGTCATCACGATGCCCAGGTAGGCGACGTAGCCGACGACCTGGAGCACCGTCATGGTGACGGTCAGGTTGAGCGTGCCCTGGACGAGCGTCGCGTACCAGGACGAGGCGTCCAGGTGCCCGCCCAGGTCGAAGGCGTACGAGGTGCCGCCGCCGATCAGCCCGGACTCCTGGAGGTCCCGCAGGCCGTAGCCGAGCACGCCCGCCGCGACGACGATCAGGCCGATGCCGGTGATGGTGAAGAACCGGGTGAGGTTCATCCGCAGGGCTCGCCGGTACAGGCCCCAGCAGAGCCCGGCCGAGAGCAGCAGGCCGAGGGCCGCGCCGATCAGCGGCCCGGTGGACTCGCCGGCGGTGCGCACGTTGGTCCACAGGAAGAGCGAGGTCTCCAGGCCCTCCCGGGCGACCGCGAGGAAGCTGGTGAGCACCAGCGCACCGGCGCCCATCGCCAGCGAGGCCCGGACCTTCTCCTTGATCTCGGCGGAGAGGGTGCGCGCCGAGCGTCGCATCCAGAACACCATCGCGGTGACGAAGCCGACCGCGATCAGGCTGAGCACCCCGCCGAAGGCCTCCTGCGCGTGGCCGGAGAGGTTGGCGGCGGTGAAGGTGAGCACCGCGCCGAAGCTCAGGCTGAGCGCGACGGCCGCCGCGACGCCCGTCCACACCTGGGGCAGCCGGGCCCTCTGGTCCGCCCGGACCAGGGTGGCGACCAGGATCGACACGATCAGTCCGGCTTCCAGGCCCTCGCGCAGCCCGATCAGGAAGCTGGGAAACGCCTCGTCCCACATGCGGCGGGCTCCTTCCCCGGGCCCGGCCCGGGTCGTTCACCTGTTCTCGCCTCCGCCGCGGTGGCGGTGGAGCGGCACAGCCGAACGCCCCGGACACCGGGGTCCGGGGCGACGGCTTAGCTTAGGCAAACCTTAGAGCCGGCAAGGTCAACCGCACCCCCGCTTCGGGTAAGGATTCGGTATGAGCCCGCCCTCGCGTTGACCGGGCCCGCGGGCCTCAGGGGTCGTCAGGAGTCCGCGGTCACCCCCACCACTGCTCCGGGACCGGCTCCGGCTCGGACGACTCCGGGACCGTCACCGGTTCGGCGCAGCGCACCAGCAGATCGCCCTCCTCCGTCCCGGCGACGAGGTAGCCGCACTCGCGGAGCACGACCGCGGCCGCGCCGCTCAGCGCCGCGAGCGCCTCCCGGGAGGGTGGTCCGCCCGGCTCCGCGCCCGGCGTCCAGCCGACCACCACGCCCTCGGGGTGACGGTCGATCCACAGCGGTGAGGGCCCCGGTCCGGTGTCGAACCCGGCGCGGGCCAGGGCCTCGGTGACGTCCTCGAAGAGTTCACGGTGATCCACCATTGGCGCAGCGTAGGCCCGGGACCACGCGACCCCCGGCCGCGGCGCGCGCCGAAACGGTTCAGCGGCACTCGACCGCAGCATCGGCACCCGTTGGGCCGAGCGGCGGCCAGCCGATCGGGCGTCAGGGGCCCCCGTCCGGCCCGACACGAGCGGCCGGACGGGCCGATGGACGTGCACAGTCGGCCCCCTGCCGACAGCATGACAGAGTAAGCGCTCCATCACCCTGAGCAACGGGTCCAGTGGAACACCTGGTCCGCGCGCCGGTCCGGCCGGCGGGCCCGTATCGAGAGGTCCCATGATCACAACACTTCGCCGGCCGGTGTTCCCGCCGGCGGGCCTCCAGCACGGCACGCCGAGGACGCCGGGGAGCCCGTCGTGAGAACCGACCAGCAGTCGCAGCCGGGACCGGTGACCAGCACGCGCGCCGACCCCGCCAACAAGGCCGAGGCCCTGGCCGACTGGACCGACGGCCGACTGGGCATCTACTCCCTGGCCAAGTCCAATCTGCGCAAGATCTTTCCCGACCACTGGTCCTTCATGCTGGGTGAGATCGCGCTCTACACCTTCGTCATCATCATCCTCACCGGCGTCTGGCTGACCATGTTCTTCACCCCGAGCATGGGCGAGGTCGTCTACGAGGGGACGTACGTCCCGCTCAGGGGCATCGCGATGTCCGAGGCCTACTCGTCGACGCTCAGGATCAGCTTCGACGTGCGCGGCGGCCTGCTGATGCGCCAGATCCACCACTGGGCGGCCATCGTCTTCGTCGCCGCGATGCTGACGCACATGATGCGCGTCTTCTTCACCGGCGCGTTCCGCAAGCCGCGCGAGATCAACTGGGTCTTCGGCGCGCTGCTGCTGATCCTCGGCATGTTCGACGGCTTCATGGGCTACTCGCTGCCGGACGACCTGCTCTCCGGTACCGGCATCCGCTTCATGGAGGGTGCCATCCTCGCCGTCCCGATCGTCGGGTCGTACCTGCAGTTCTTCATGTTCGGCGGCGAGTTCCCGGGCACCGAGATCATCCCCCGGCTGTTCACCGTCCACGTCCTGCTGATCCCGGGCATCATGCTGGGCCTGCTCGCGGCACACCTGATCCTGGTCTTCTACCACAAGCACACCCAGTTCGCCGGGCCCGGCCGGACCAACCAGAACGTGGTCGGCATGCCGCTGCTGCCGGTCTACACGGCCAAGGCGGGCGGCTTCTTCTTCCTGGTCTTCGGCGTGGTCGCGGTGATGTCCGCGATCGCCACGGTCAACCCGATCTGGGCGTACGGGCCGTACCGTCCGGACCAGGTGTCCACCGACGCCCAGCCGGACTGGTACATGGGCTTCTCCGAGGGCCTGATCCGCGTGATGCCCGGCTGGGAGATCAGCGTCTGGGGCGGCCACACCCTCAACCTCGGGGTGTTCATCCCGCTGATGGTCTTCCCGCTCGTGCTGATGGTCGTCTGGGGCTACCCCTTCCTGGAGGCCTGGATCACCGGGGACCGGGGCGAGCACCACATCGCCGACCGGCCGCGCAACGCCCCGGTCCGCACCGCCTTCGGCGCGGCCTGGATCGGCCTCTACCTGCTCCTGCTGGCGGGCGGCGGCAACGACCTGCTGGCCACCCACTTCCACCTCTCGATCAACGCGATCACCTACGCGGTGCGGATCGGTTTCTTCACCGTGCCGGTCGTCGTCTTCGTGATCACCAAGCGGTGGTGCCTGGGCCTCCAGCGGCGGGACAAGGAGAAGGTGCTGCACGGCCGGGAGACCGGCGTCATCAACCGGCTCCAGCACGGCGAGTTCGTCGAGATCCACGCCCCGCTGCCGCCGGGCCGGCTCTACACCCTCACCGCGCACGACCAGCCCCAGCCGTCCGAGCTGCCGCCCGAGGTGGACGAGAACGGGGTGGCCCGCAAGACCGGGCTGTGGACCCGCACGCGGGTGAAGCTCTCCCGCGGCTTCTACGGCAAGGGCAGCCAGATCGCCAAGCCCACCGTCGAGGAGCACGAGGAGATCAGCAGCGGCCACGGCCACCACTGATTTCCCGGGCACGACGAGGGCCCGCCGCTCCGTTCCCGGCGCGGCGGGCCCT
>NZ_JBHVJT010000106.1:0-26757 GCF_042798815.1 Kitasatospora sp. NPDC057738
GGGCGGAGGAGGGGGGGGACACCGATCCGACGTGGCGTACAGCTTCGTCTTCTCCCCGCCTGAGGACGGCCGCCAGAGCGTCACCGTCCTGCGGGCCACGGGCGAGCAGGCCCGCTCCCACGAGGCCCTCGGCCAGGAGCTCTTCATCGACGTGCCGGTGAACTTCGGCGCCGAGACCACCGCGGCGCACTCCGCCGGACAGGCCCTACGCACCGTCCTGCCGGGCGTCGGGCCGAGGCGGCTTCGTGCCGTGCCGCCCCCGGAGCCCGGGGAGGACTGCGGGTGCCGTACTCGGCTTCCGCCATCAGTTGCTCAAGGGCGGCCCGACCAAGCAGCCCCCGGGGCGGCGACCGGCCCCCGAGGGGCGCGGCGCGGCCCCGGGGGCTGCTTGCGATTCAAGGATGGAGGGACTTCGTGGAGCAGGTGTCACATGGCGACGGCCTTCACCGCGTCGGGGGACTTCTCCCGAACACCGGGACGGTACAGCGCGAAGGTCACGACGAGCCCGACGGCCGCGAGGCCGGCCGCCCACCAGTACGCGGTGGAGTAGCCGTGCAACGCCGCCCCGGCGATCACCTCGGGCGTGGCCTGCCGGCTGCTGAGATAGCTGCCCGCGGCGGTCGCCGCGAGCGTGTTGAGAACGGCGATCCCCAACGAACCACCGATCTGCTGCGAGGTGTTGACCGCCGCGGAGGCCACCCCGGCGTCATCCTCGTGAACCCGGTAGGTGGCCAGGTCGATCGCCGGCGCGTAGACCAGGCCGAGACCGAGGCCCAGGACGAGCAGCGGCGGCAGAATGCCTCCCGTGTAGGTGCTGTCCAGATCCAGGCGGGTGAACCAGACCATGCCCACGCCCAGCAGCGCCATCCCGAGGGGAATCACGATCTTCGGCCCCATTCGGGGCATCAGGACCCCCACGGCCAAGGCGGAGGCAACGACCAGTGCGGCGGGGATGGGCAGGAAGGCGAGCCCCGCCTCGACCGGGGTGTACTTGAGCGTCTGCTGCATGTAGTAGGCGAGGAACAACGCGACCGCGTACATGCCTCCGGTGGCGACCAGAATGGCGATCTGGGAGGCGCCTCGATCCCTGTCGAGGAGGATGCGCAGGGGCAGCAGCGGCCCGGCCGTCGTCGACTGCCAGTACGCGAAGAGGGCGATCAGGGCGAGGCCTCCGACCAGCAGACCCCAGCTGGCGGGAGAACTCCACCCGCGCGACTCGGCGTTGGAGAACCCGTAGACCAGGCCGAAGAGCCCCAGGGTGACGAGTACCGCACCGGGGACGTCGAGCTTGGGGCGCTGCTCCGCCCGCGACTGACGCTCGATCAACAGCAGACCGCCCAGGAGCGCCACCGCTGCGAACGCCAGGTTGATGTAGAGGGTCCAACGCCAGGTGAGGTACTCGGTCAGCAGGCCGCCGAGCAGGTTGCCGAGCGCGCCGCCGGCGCCCGCGATGGCACCGAAGATCGCGAAGGCCCGGCCCCGCTCCTTGACGTCGGTGAAGATGGTCGTCAGCAGGGAGAGGGCCGCCGGGGCCAGCAGGGCACCCGAGATGCCCTGGATCGCCCGGGCCAGCACCAGGAGTTCGAAGCTGCCGGCGGCTCCGCCGAGCGCCGAGGCGGCGGCGAATCCGATGACACCCGCGAGAAAGGCCTGCTTGCGGCCGAAGAGATCGGCGACACGCCCGCCGATCAGCAGCAAGCTGCCGAAGGTGAGTGCGTAGGCGGTGACGACCCACTGCCTGTCGTTGTCGGAGAAGCCCAGGTCGGCCTGGGCGGACGGCAGCGCGATGTTCACGATGGTGGCGTCCAGCATGATCATCAACTGGGCCAGGCCGATCACGGCCAGCGCCCACCACCGCAGCGAGGACCGCGGGGATGGGGGTCCTGATTCGGGCGGGATGCCGGTGAGCTCAGTGGTGGATGCCGACATGGCGGTACCACTCCGTTCGAAATAGATTGACTAACTGGATGGTTAATATTCCGAGGCAAGGCTGCCCGAGATCCGACGGTCCGTCAACACGACTTCGGGCGAAGAGCGATGGCCGGATGCGACGGAGGTCCGCGAGGGTCACTCCGCGAGTCGGATCCGGATGCCCACCGCGCGGCACCCGGACCCCTTCAGTCGGCTGCCCAGCAAGCCGACCCGCGCGACGAGGCCGTACTTGCGCTTCATCAGGTCGAGGTAGTGGACGGTGTCCCGGTCGGCGGGCAACTCGGCGACACCGGGCACGGATTCCCCCTTCGGGACTCCCCGCCAGTTGCAGGGGGCGACGGTCACTCGGCCGCTGTTGCGGATCCGTTTGACCTTGCCGGCGTCGGCCGCGCTCCACACGGCCAGGCAGTCCCCGTCCCCCATCACCCACACCGGAGTGGGCACGGCCCGCCCATCCCGGCGGAACGTCGTGAGAAGTACGTACCTGGATGCCGCCAGTCGTTCAACCGAACTGCCCGGCAAGGATGCTGAGGCGGATGGTGAGGTGGTCACCGCGATAGCGTAACTGGTTAGTTAACTCACTGTCGCCGCGAACCGACGTGGCGCCCGTCCCCAAGATGAGGAGTGCTGCGTGCTGAACTTCGCCTTGGCCGTGCTCGCCGGATTCGCCCTGGGCACCCCGGCCGTACCCTTCGGCCTCTCCTCCCTCCCCCCGCCCGTCGCGCTCGTCGCCGTACTCCTCGGCGCGGCCGGATGCCTGCTGTCCGCCGTCTTCGCGGCCGGGTGGCTGCGTACCCGCTGGCTGCTCTGGCGCTCGAAGCGGCGGCCCGTCACCGCCGGGCCGCCGCCCGAGAACCGCCGCAACTGCCGCAACCGCCTTGACGGCCCCACCGGCCGACGGGCCCGGCGCCTGGTGAACCGGTACGGCGTGATCGGCTTCGGCATCATCGGGCCTGCGCTCTTCGGCACCTGGGGATCGGCCATGCTTGGCACGGCGCTGGGCCTGCCCCGGTGGCGGCTGATCGGCTGGCTGATGGCCGGTGTCACCCTGTGGTGCACCGTCATGCTGCTCGCCTCCGAGGCAGTGATCGACGCCTTCGGACTGCGGTGACGACACACGCTGCGTACCGGTCCCTGATCGCGAGGAGCACGTCGCCGCGGCCCCCGGCCTGCCTCGTCGTGGGTCTGCGCATCGCGCCTACCGTCGGCCCGGTCATCGTCGGGCGGTGACAACTCACCGTTCCGGCGAGGCACTTCTCCCCCTCACCGGTTCACCCGGAGCAAGACCACCGACGGGACTCCCGAACGAATCGCCTCATGTCTCAAACGAATCCACCGTGGTTCCAGCGGCGAACGCGCTCACCTGGCGAGGGCACCGGGTCCTACGCCCCGGCAAGATCCAGTAGGCGCTGTTAGCATGACTCCCATGTCCCGAGCCGAGGCCACGAAGGCGCGCATCCTCCACGCAGCAACCCAGGAGTTCGCGGCGTACGGGATCGCGGGAGCCCGCGTCGACCGGATCGCCAAGGTCGCCTCGGCGAACAAGAACCTCATCTACGTCTACTTCTGCAACAAGGACGGGCTCTTCGACGCCGTCTTCGACGCACACCTCGGGCGCGGCCTCGACATGGTGCCCTTCACGCCTGACGACCTGCCGGGCTACGCCGGGCGACTGTTCGACTTCTACCAGAAGCACCCCGAGGTGCTCCGCCTGGCGACCTGGCACCGACTGGAACGCGGCACTGCCGTGGAACGGGACCCTGCCGTCGCCAAGCAGACCCACGACGACAAGCTCGCCTCCTTGGAAGCGGCTCGGAAGGGCGGAGTGGGCACACCGGGCTTCACCCCGGCCACACTTCTGACCCTCGTCCTGGCCATCGCCTCGGCCTGGAGCCCGACGAATGCCGCGAGCATGCCGGCGACGACTGTCCTGGCGTCGGACCCGGAGGACTGCCGGAACGCGATCATGGAGGCCGTACGGCGCCTCCTGTGAGGGGCGGCGTGCATCACTCGCCTCCGCCACGTACCGCGGTGACCGCACACGTTCGCCGGGTTGCCGGGTCACGCGGCGGGGATGGGTCGGGATGCGCGCACCTGACCCGCTACATTGCCGTGCCGGCGTCAGGGCGGTGCGTTCACGGGCGCCGGAGCGCCGGGTCCGCCCAGTGCGCCACGTCCGCACAGTCCTTGGCCGACCGGAACGCCCCGTCCGCCTTCGCCCACACCAACGCGTCCCACTCGCTCTGGCGATCGGTGAGCCACGGCCCGAGGTCCGGACGCTTCCACGGAGTGATCTCCGCCGAGACGTCCAGGTCCTCGAACGACCCGACAACCTCCCACTCCTTTGACAGCGCATGCCGCGTCGCCGACTCGGCCTGCACCAGGTGCGAGACCTTGCCCTCGTCCCCGTGCGTGTCCGACACACGCGAACCCACCACCGCCCGAACCGGCACCGAAGCCGTCATGATGCTCACACGAGGTCCCCTACCGCCCAGGCCAGCGAGCACCCTCGAACAGGCCGCACTCGAACGGGTGGACCTTTTTCGAAAAGGTGTCGTTCCGCTGGCGCATCGACCTGGTTGTTCTACAAAAACCCTGGCCGACAAAGCCGTCGAGGCCTACGTCGAACGCGCCGCGTCCCACGCCGAGCGGTGGTCCGACCACGCACCGGTCACGGCAGTGTTCGATCTGAGCAACTAGTCCGCAGAAACGGGTAGTTCGACAGAATCAAGAGGCGTCCCCGACCCGCAGCCATTCCACACGTCGGGGCCGCCTCTCGGTAGCAAATACGCCAGCGGCGAAGGAAGTCGCACGGCACTCCCGCAGTGGATTTTTCAGCAAAGCGATTCACGTGACCCTGCTTCCACAAGCGACGCACCTGTCCGCCCCAGATCGGCTCCCCCGACGATCCAGACCCGAACATCCCTCTAGATGTGGCCAGCGCCCGCAACCCCTTGCCCCCCAGCCGCATCGGCCTGTCCGTCGGAGTCGTTCTGGCCAGCGGGTTTCGCGGTTGTCCCTCCGAGGTGTCCACCAGTGTTGTCCTGCGGCCGTGTCCACATCCTCTGCCGCCGCCGGCTGCGGTGTTGCCCGGGCTGGGCACGGGGACGTGCTGAGCTGCTGGTGCAGCTCGGGGTGGTGGCAGTGACGGGGCTGCCGATTCTGCGGCTGCCCCGGGTGGTCGGCTGAGCTGAGACGCGGGTGGTCGGCCGAGAGCTGAGCGGAACCGGCCGCGCCCGGTACGGCAGCAGGGCTCGGACCACGCGTCGCGGTCCGAGCCCTGCCCCGTGCGGTGCCGCGCTGCGGCGGCGGTGCGTCAGCCCTGTACGGAGTCGCTGCCCGCCTGCCCGGCGCCCTCAGCCGTTCCTGCCTTCTCGCGCATCTTGCGCACCAGCTCCGCCTTCTGGTCGGCTGCACCCTGGCGGTCGAGGTTGCGGTGCGGACCGTTGTTCTGCCGTTCGGCGCGGGACTGCCTCTTGCGCTGGCCGCCGCCCATGCCCACGGGGTTGTTGATGTTCTTGCTCATGGTCGTGGGTTCTCCCGGTGGTGAAGTGAAGTGAAGTGATCTACGGATTCATCGGTGAGGGATGGGCGGCGACGTCGAAGGACGTCAGCGGGGGCCCATCACGCGCTCACTCGTAAATCGGGGTCTGGAAGAACATGACCAAGACGTTACCCGGTTCCGTCGGCCTTGCACACCAACCTTTTCGCCGCCCCCTCGTCGGCCGGGCCTTCGGCGAGCGCCCGGGGCCGGCCGGTTCCTTCGGAATCCCAGCGCCGCCAGCACCCGCCAGCACCCGCCGGTCGTCGCCGCCCGCCGTGTCCAGATGGGCGTTGCCGGGCCGCGGGAGCGCTGCCAGTGGTCGCGAGCACACTGACGGCATGAGAGGTCATCTCACGTGCGTCCCGCCGTTGCGGGACAACCCTTGGCTCGGGCAGCGGCGATTCACCTGCCGGTTTCCGTTCCCGCGTCCTTCTGGCCACGCGGTGGACATCGCCCATGGGGAGAGGACACGGAATCTGGGATCCCACACCGCCTGCCGACCGACCGGGACACCCTTCGCTGCCACTCGCCAGCCCGGGCGGATCAGGGGCGACCACCCACCAGATACTGATGGTGATCTTCCGGACGGTGTGTCGTCTTGAGCGTGTCCTCGCCGGCTGGTTCTGACGTGCCTCGCGCACAGCCCCGCACGCTCTGCCGCCACGCCCGGCCGAACGGCAAGCCTTGGACCAGAGTCACCACGTTCAAGAAGGAGAAGCACACGGGACAGCGTGCGCAGCGGGGCAGGGTGTACCGGCGGTGCGGGTGCAAGGACGGGCACGGGCGGCAGTTGGGTGCGTGGTGTGCGCGGTTGCTGCAGGAGGCGGGTCACGGGTCGTGGACGTACTGCGTCGACCTGGCTCCGGAGGACGGCAGACGGCGCACCCGGAACCGTGGCGGGTTCGCGACGGAGGCGGAGGCCGCGCAGGATCTGGCGGCGGTCCTGGACGGTGAGCTGAGCGGGACGTACGAGGAGCGTCGTACCACCGTGGCGGACTACCTGCGGGAGTGGCTGGCCGCGCGGAACGAACGTGCAGGTGGTGGTGGGGCCCGAGACCGTGCAGGTGCCCTGCGCGTGGGCGGTCCCGGACAGCGCCACCGGGGCGATGCCGGCGACACAGAGCATGCTGGCCGCAACGGCCGGCGCGGATCCGCGGCGACCGGCCGAACCGGCACGGCCCCGCTCGCACCCGGGCCCGGCTGACCGGCGGCAGCCGGCCCTTCGCGCTCCAGGCCAGCGACCCTTGTCGCCCGCCCGGTCGGCGGCACCGAGCGGGCGGAGGGCAAGGATCGCCAGCCGCCGGTGGCCGTCACCCCCGCTGGGTGACGGCCACCGGACAGGGCTCACACCGTGGTCACTAGCACGACCACGGCGTGGTGACGTGGCCCGTCACGGTGTCCACCGCCACCGTCCTGCCCTCGCTGGGAATGCAGAAGTAGTAGGTGGGATGCGGGTTCTGCACGACGGGCTCATTGAGGTACAGGGGCTTGAACGCGCCGGTGTGCCCGGCCTTGACGGCCAGATCGTGGGCCTGGACCTCCGTCATGGTGAACGGGGAGATGGCCTGGAGCCCGATCGGGACGCTCCACCGCTGCGTGCTCTGGTACTGACCGGTGGTCGAGTACTTGTACTCGAAGGACGGCTCCGAGTCCTTGGCCCGGAAGCGGATCCACCAGGCCTGGACGTCATTGGGGTTGGTCGTGGGTGTCAGCAGGACGGCGTCCGCGTCGTAGAACTGCGAGCCGGGGTGCTCCTGCTGCGCCTTCACCTTGGCCTCCCGCACGATCTGTGTGAGCGGGAGGTGGGGTGCCGCGCTGGCGGTTGACGGGGCGATCGGCAGCAGCGACAGGGCCGTGGCGGTCGCGGCGAGCCCGATCCGTGCCCGAAGGCGGCGGCATGATGTCCGGCACCCGTTCAGTGCGGGTGCCGTGGGCGTGCGGGCGGTGCGCGTGGTGTTCATGTCCTTCATCTCCTTCGACCCGGACCCTGCGTGGTCACGGTGGAAGTCGACTGCCGGGTTCGGCGTGAGCGGTGGCCGACGGGCGAGAGGTCCTCGGCCGGGCTCCGCGGGGATGCAGCCTCCCGGGGTCCAACGGTAGGAAGGTCTCCGGGCGCCGTCTCCTGGCCGTCATCCTCGCTGAGCCGAACAGGCGAACCTCTCACCCGGAGCGATGCCCGTCCGGGGTTTCGCCACGCGGTCCCGGCCGGTGGGCCCGATCCTGTGCCGCTCCTTGATCATCGCTGACTGTCACAAGGTGGTGACACGATCTTCTCGAAGTGGGCGTCCCAGCCGACGAGCCTGTAGATCGTCCTTCAGGCTGCGCTCCACCCACTCCAGGGCGATGTAGTACCGCTCCAGAACCGGGTCCCAGCCCGACTGGGGCCCGGAGGGTGGCCACTCCGGAGTGTCAGGGTGGCCCACTCGCGGTCGAGGGCATCCACGGCGGTGCTACCAGCAGCCGACGGTAGAGGCCAGTACTCCAGCTGTAGATCTTGATCTTCATAGTTTTTGGGCTGCTTGCCGCTGGTAGTGGCCGGTGCGGGCGCGTGCTTGGTGCCGGCGCCGCCATTCCGACCAGCGGAGCCAGTGGGCGAGGTCGCGGACGGGTTGGGTGAAGAAGGCTGCGAACAGGCGTCGGATCTCGTTGCAGGTCAGCGGGCTGAGGTCGGCCGCCGCTATGTTCGTGGCCCGTTCGATGGCGGCGGTGACGGTGAGGAAGGCGTGCGCGAGTATGGCCAGGGTGGTCCAGCGGTGCCAGGAGGTCCAGCGGCGGACCTGGTGCTCGTAGAGTCCGGCCAGGCCTTTGGTGGCTTGGAAGGTTCTCCTCGACGGTCCAGCGGCGTCCGGCCACCTTGACCAGCGTGGTGAGCGGGATCGGGCGGGGCGAGTAGCAGCGGTAGAAGGCGAGTTCACCGGTGCGCCGGTTGCGTCGGACGAGCAGCCACCGCTGGCCGGGGCGCCCGGGCAGGCTGTCGATGTCGACCTGGGCCCAGTCGTAGAAGCGGTGGCCCTTGGCCGCGGCTCCCGCGGACAGCCGCTGTCAGGCACGTTTCGGCAGGCCGTGGGCCAGCGCGCCGGCGCGGAAGACACCCGCGCGGGTGGCGATCGGCCGCCTGCGTGAGACGGCGAGGACGTAGCCGATCTGACGGCCTTCCAGCTCGGCGCTCAGGTGTGGGTCGCCGCCGTAGACCTCGTCGCCGGTGACCCATACGGCCGAGACACCGGCGTCCAGGGCCTTGGCGATCATCTCGGTGGCCAGGGCGGGTTTGGTGGCGAACTTCAGGCCGTCGGGTATGCCGGCGGCCCGGCACCGGTCGGGTCCTGGGTCCAGGAGCGGGGGGGCGTAGAGGCGGCGGTCGATGGCGGCGTGCCCGGCCGAGGCTGAGTAGACCAGGTAGACAGCCACTTGGGAGTTCTCGATCCGTCCCGCGGTGCCCGTGTACTGGCGCTGTACCCCGACGCTCGCGGTGCCCTTCTTCAGGTCCCCGGTCTCGTCGACGACCAGCACAGCGTCCTCGTCGCGGAGGTGGTCCGCCACGAAGTCCCGTATCTCGTCCTGGATCTGGTCGGCATCCCAAGACGCCCGGCTGAGCAGATGCTGCATGCCGGCCGGACTCGCGTCACCGGCGTGCTCGGCGATCGTCCAGCAGTTCTTCCTCGGCAGGTCCGCAAGGAGCCCCAGCACGAACGCCCGCGCCCGGCGACGAGGTTCCACAACTGCGTAGGACTGCGCGACCCCTGCCACCCAGCGCCGAGAAACCGCTGGGCATCGGTTCGGCCTTGACCTACGATCGCGCGAATGATCACTCATGGAGCGATACTCGACGCCGCCCTCGCCCGGATCACCGCTGGTTACGTGTTCCCCGAGAAGGCGGCGGCCATTGAAGTGGCAATCCGGAACCGGCTGGCGGAAGGCGCTTATGAGAGCCTGGACGAGCGGGGGCTGTGCGAGCGGGTCACGGAGGACTTGCAGGGGGTGTGTCCGGACAAGCACCTGCGGCTGTTGTGGAGCGAGGAGCCGCAGTCGATGGACGAGGAGCCGGAGGACGTCGCCCGGGCCCGGTTCGAGCGGTACGCACGGGAGAAGAACTACGGAATCCGGCGGGCGGAGCAGCTCGACGGCAACATCGGCTACCTCGATCTGCGCATGATTCCCCCGGCCGGGGTGGGCGGTCCCGCGATCGCGGCCGCGATGCAACTGGTCGCTTCCACCGAGGCGTTGGTCATCGACCTGCGGCAGTGCAGCGGCGGTTCGCCGGAGGGCGTGCAGCTGTGGTGCAGCTACTTCTTCGCTGACGACGAGGTGCACCTCAACGACATCTATGACCGGGCTACCGACTCCACCCGCCAGTACTGGACCCTTGGGCACCTCGCCGCGCCACGCTATTCGGACCGGCCGGTGGCGGTGCTGACCAGCGACTTCACGTTCTCCGGTGGGGAGGAGCTGTCATACAACCTGAAGGTGCTCAAGCGTGCGACGCTGGTCGGGCAGACGACGCGTGGTGGCGCCCACCCGACGGCTCGGATTCCTGTTGCGCCGCATGTGACGGTGACCGTGCCGGCGGCCCGCTCGATCAATCCGGTCACCGGCACCAACTGGGAGGGCGTCGGCGTCGAGCCGGACGTGGCGGTTGCCGCTGAGGACGCGCTGGAGAAGGCGCTGGAACACCTTCGCGCGTAGTTGAGTCCCCGGCTGCTCGGTCCTGAGCAGCCGGGGGATTGGCTATGGTGTGTTTCCGAAGTGGATCATCCCGTGACGGGATATGAGCGTCCGTCAGATCCCCCCCAAGCGGGCCAGCAGCTCCAGCAGAGCATTGAAGCCGGCGCTTTCGTCGCTGATCCTCAGCTTGGCCAGTTGGGTGCCGTCCTGATCGACCAGCGCGATGTCGTGGTGGTTCTCGGCCCAGTCGATGCCGCAGCGCTCGCGAACACCTGCGTCAGGGCCTACGTCGAACGCCCCGCCTCCCATGCCGAACGCTGGAGCGACCACGCACCGGTATCAGCCTTCTTCGACCGCGACCAACTCCATTGAGTTTTTGCGAAGTTCGGGCAAATGGCGTCGGCTGCTGCGGTCGTCACGCGACCTGCCGGGAGCGATGACCGCAGCTGCCACGTCCCCCGCGAATGGGGCTACGCGGTGATCGCCATTCTCTGAGTGGAAGTCAGCTTCTCTTCCGGGAAAGCGTCGCTTTGCAACAGTCACGATCGGGCGGCCAGCGTACGCACAGGCCGAACGGGACCAGCTTGGTGACGCGGCCTCGCAGGACGCTGCCGACCTTATCGACCCATGCCAGCCAGGGGTTCAGCTGCAGGGCGATCAGGGACAGGACAGCCTGGCCCGGCGACCAGGACGAGCCAAGTCGAGCCCCGATGGTCAACGACGTCCTGCATCGGGATATGTCGCACCGGGGCGCAGGCTTAAAGGTCCTGACGAAGGCGTTGGACGTGTCGGTTTAGCGGTGCACGGTGTTGCGGCTCCAGCCCCGATGCTTCGCGACGACGCGCTGGCTCATCCCGCGTACCCGCCATGCTCCCGCTCCACCGGGACCCCCGTTTCCAGGCCCTGTACCAGCGGATACGCGTCACCCAGGCCGACCTCGACGAGTTCTACTGGCTGCACCAGGAGATGCAGACCATGTCGAGGGAGGCCCAGAACGCGACCGTCGACAACCTCGGCCGCCTCGACACCGGGGTCTCCCCACTCCCCAAGGCCCCCCTGCCCACCCGCGAACCGAACACCCCTAGCGTCCTGATCACCCGCCTCGACCTCGCCGCGATCCAGACCGCGCTCCAACAGGCCGCCATCAAGGCGGAGTTCCAGCGCAGCGCCGGAAACACCGCCCTCGACCTCATCAACGGCACCTGGGACCACCCCGGCGCCCTGCACGACACCTGGTACGCCGACGACCTGGACACCCGCCGCCAACGAGCCGCCGAAGCCCGCGCCTCCATCCCCCACCCCGCCGCCTCCACCACCTCACCCCGGCGCCGTGCGGTACGACGCCAGGCCCCTGGACCTCCAGGGCCCCCTGACCACGTCGCCTTCCTCCGGCCGCCTTCGAAGCACGACTACACCGCGGTCGACGAGTTCCGCGGCGTCCGCTCCGCCGACCCGGCGAGCGGCCCCGGCGAGCGGCCCCGGCGCACCGGGCGACCTTCCCCTCGGCTCCAGGGGTGCGAAGCGGTGCCGATCAGCGAAGGCGAGGATCCGTGGTCCCAGGTCGGCGGCCGGGACGTTCGAGCAGCGCGGCGCCATCGGTCCCGCGGTGCCCGCCCGGAGAATCTGACGGATCGCCATGGATAGTCGCTACGCTGGGACAGAGCCACGGCCGGGAGGGGACGGGAAATGTCGTTCAGCTACTACGTCTACGTCAGCGACAGCAAGGTCGACATGCTGTTGCCGCAGATCGACCCCGGGTTCGGGGCGAAGCGCCAGACGGAGCTGGGCGTGAATCTCACGGTGCTGTCGGCGAAGCGAACGACCCAGGGCCCGTCCGATGACCGGATCCGCCGGCTGGAGGCCGTCGTCGAGTACCTGCGCGATCACGGTGACCTCGGCTCGGTGGACGAGCCGGGCCAGTTCTTCTGGGGGATGCTGCCGATGCGCTGGGGCGCGTTCCCCGGTGATCCCACCTCCTCGTTGGTGTTCTTCGGCGGGCGGAGCGAGGACACCGTCGTCGGGCTGGGCGGCTCGTACAAGCACGTGTGCGACTCCGTCCCGGACGCCGAGGCGCGCGGGGTGGGGCGCTCGATGATGTCATCGATGCTCGACGGACTGGGAGCCACCTCGGACCTGGAGGACGAGTACGTCGCCGACGCGGTGGACGGCGACGTCGACCGGGCCGACCGCGCCGCGCTCGCCCGGGTGCAGGGCGCCGTGGCGAGCCTGCGCTGGCCGACGCAGAACGTCGAGTTCGTGGCCAAACGCCTGCTGCACGGCGACAGCCCGGACGGAACGGCCAGGTCGGTGCTGCTCGGGACACCTGTGTACGTGGCCACCATCGGCTGACGGCGATGGCGACCTGGCGCCGCGGCGACGTGGTCCTCGACCTCTACGAGGTCCTGGACGTGGTACGCACCGGCGGCATGGGACTGGTGCACCGGGTCCGGCACCGCGGCTGGGAGATCGACCTCGCGGTGAAGACCCCGCGCCAGGCCCTGGTCCGCTCGCTGGACGCGATCCGGGACTTCGCACGGGAGGCCGAGGTGTGGGTCGGGCTGGGCCTGCACCCGCACATCGCGAACTGCGTCTACGTCCGGACCGTCGACGGCGTGCCCCGGGTCTTCGCGGAGTGGGCGGACGGCGGCAGCCTGGCCGAAGCCGTCCGGAGCCGGAGCCTCTACCGGAACGACCCCCTGGGATCGCTGCTGGACGTCGCCATCCAGTCCGCGTGGGGGCTCGACCACGCGCACGCGACCGGGGTCGTGCACCAGGACGTCAAGCCCGCCAATGTGATGCTCACCCGGGACGGCACGGTCAAGGTCACCGACTTCGGCATGGCCCGGGCCCATATGGCCACCGGGGAGGGCGCCGGGGACGCCGCTTCCTTCGTCAGCCGCGGCGGCCTGACGCCCGCGTACTGCTCGCCCGAACAGGCGCGCTCGCCGGGCGGGCTCACGACGGCCACGGACGTCTGGTCCTGGGCGGTTACCGTGTTCGAGATGTTCCTCGGCAGGCCACCGGTGGCGGACGGGACCGAGGCCGGCGCCGCTTTCGCCGACTTCGCCCGGGTCGGGGCCCCGGACGCGCTCGCGCCGCTGCCGGCCGAGGTGGCGGACCTGCTTCGCGAGTGCTTCGCCGAGGACCCGGCCACCCGCCCGGACCGTCTCGGGCCGCTCGCGGAGCGCCTGGTCCGAGTCCACGAGCGAGAGGTCGGCCCCTACCCCCGGCGTGCCCCGGCAGCGGCCACCCTGCTCGCCGACGGCCTGTCCAACCACGCGCTGTCCATGCTGGACCTCGGCCGTCGCGACAGCGCCGAGGAGCTGTGGGCCCGGGCCCTGCGAGCGGATCCGCACCACCCGCACGCCCGCTACAACCGCGGCCTGCACCGGTGGCGGACCGGGGTGATCACCGATGCCGAGTTGGTCGACGAACTGGAGTCCGTGCGGTTCGGGGATCCGGGTGACGGTGCGGGGGCGTATCTGCTCGCACTGGTGCACCGGGAACGCGGCGACCCGGTCGCGGCGGCCGCGCTGCTGCGGGAGGCGGCTGCCCGGATGCCTGGCGACCCGCAGGTCGCCGCCGCGCTCGCGTCGGTCGAGTCTGCGCCCTCGCCCGCGCAGTCCGTCCTGCCGGAAGAGCACGAGGACTGGATCGCCGCCCTCGCGCTGACCCCCGACGGCCGGGTCGCGGTCTCGGCCGACCGCTCCGGTGGGCTGCGCGTCTGGAACGTCCCGGCACGCGAGTGTCGGCAGCAGCTGCGGCTGGACGGATACCTGGCCTCGACCCTGGCGGTGCGCGACGACGGACAGCTCCTGGTCGTCGCCGGGGGAAGCGGGGGAGCGCTCGTGCTCGACCTCGAAGCCGGGGCCGGCTTCGAGCTTCCCGGCAACCTCGGTCGGGTGACCCTGGCCGCGCTGACGGCGGACCAGCGGCACGTGGTCACCAGCGACTTGGAGGGCGAGACTGTCACCTGGGACCTCGGGACGGGCCAGGCCCTGGACGTCCGGCGGTTCGAGCGGCAGGCGGACGTCCTCGGCGCCCAGGGCACGTTGTGTTCCGTCATCGACCACCGGCGCCGCACGCATTCCGTGTACGACGTCCGCACGGGCGAGCTGGTGCACCGGTTCGACGGCGTTCTGAGCGGAGCGCGGTTCAGTGGCGACGGCCGCCTCGCCGCGATCGGCCTCGGCAGCACCGACGTCCGCTTGGTCGATCTCGCATCCGGCGAGACCCAGCGGAGCCTGAAGACCGGCTTCGGCCGGATCGCCGTCAACCAGGACGGCACGGTCGGCTTCTCCAGCGGCGGCCGCGACGAGCCGTCACGCGTCTGGGACCTGGACACCGGCCGGTGCCGGTTGTCCCTGGACCCGGCGCCCGACACCAAGGAGGTCGTACTGAGCGCGGCCGGGCGGGTCGCCGTGACCGCCGAGGGCAAGTCGGTGCGAGTGTGGCAGCTGCCGCCCGCGGGGCCGTCGGCACCGTGGAGCTACGTCCGCCCGCACGAGGCCCCGGCCATCGCGGCCATCGCCGCGCGGGCCGCCGAACTGCTGGCGGAGGCCGCCGCGCTGGCCGGTGCCGGCCGGCCCAGCGACGCGGCCGCCCGGATCCGCGCCGCCCGCGCGCTGCCCGGGCACCGGCGCCACGCCGATGCGGTGCGCCTCTGGCGACGGCTCGGTGCCCTCGGCCGCCGGACCGAGCTCGCCGACGCCTGGACCGCGGGCCGGATCAACTTGGAGGACGGCCGGTCGTGGGCCCTGGAGTTCAGCGGCTGCAGCCCCATCGTGCTCGCCCGCAACGGGAACGACGCCGAAGCATGGGTCTTCGACGTCGGGACCGGGCAACTGCTGCACACGCTCAGCCTGCACACTGGCCTCCTCAGTGCCGTGGCGATGACCGCCGACGGCCGGCTCGCGGTGTCCGGAGGCGAGGACGGCCGGGTGGTCGCCTGGCATCCGCGCGACGGGCGGATCGTCCAGTTGTTCACCAATCCCCGCGACCGCGTGTACTACGTCGCGGTCAGCCGGGACGGCCGAGTGGCTCTCGCGGGAACCGCCGGCGGCGCGGTCACGGCCTGGGACATCGGCAGCGGCCGGACCATCGGGCGCTGGAAGGCGCACCCGGGGGCGGTGCTGGACGTGGCCGCTGGTGCCGATCACCGCTACGGGATCTCGCGCGGCCAGGACGTCAGCGTGAAGATCTGGGACCTGTGCGACGGCGAGCTCCGGTGGGTGCTGGGCGGGCACCAGGAGTGGATCGGCGCCGCGCGGCTGAGCGACGACAGCCGGTTCGTGGTGACCGGTGGCGCCGATGCCGCCGTGCGGGTCTGGCGAACCACCGACGGGCAGTGCGAGGCCGTGCTCACCGGGCACACGGACGCCGTGGTCGACGTCCTGCCGAGCCCGGACGCGCGGCAGGTGCTGTCCGGCTCGGCGGACGGCACCGTCCGGCTCTGGGACGTCGCCGCCGCTCGCTGCGTCCGGGTCCTGGCCGGGCACACCGGCCCCGTGCTGACCCTGGCCGTCACACCGGACTTCCGGCTCGCGGCGACGGGCGGGGAGGACCGGACAGCCCGGTTGTGGGACCTGGCGACCGGCAGTCAGTTGCGGTCCTTCACCGGCTTTTCGGGTGCGGTCACGCGCGTCGAGCTGGCCCCCGACGGTGCCCTGCTCCTCGCTGGCGAGGAGCGCGGGCGCCTGCTGACTTGGGCCCTGGACTGGGAGTACGACTTCGACTCGGCGACCGGCTCCCAGCTGGAGGCCGAGCCCGTGCTCGACGAGCTGCGGACCGAGGTGGCCGTTCCGATGCCCTCCCGTGCGGACAGCCGCCCGGCGCTCGCCGAGGCATGCGCCCGCCTCGGTCGCCGGCAAGGTCAGGCCGCCACCCGTACGTTGGAACTCGTCGGCGAACTGGACAAGATCTCTTCGCGCACCGAGACCGGCCACTCGCTGTACCGGCACGGCGTGGCCAAGGACGCGGCGAGCCGGGACCCGACCGACACACCGAGCACGGCCGAAGGGCTCGCGCTGCTGCTCCGGCCGGAGGCCGAGCTGAACCGGTCCGAGGGGTTCTGGACCGGCGTCTTCACCGAGCAGCTCCAGGACGACCTCGTCACACTCGCTGAGGCCGCCCTGCTCCTGCATCGCGAGGGCGACCTGGCCGCGGCCGAGCACGCCTGGCGACTGGTCGTCGACGTCCGCTCCCACCTCTGGGACGCCGGCCACGTCGAGACCCAGGGCGCGATGCTCGGCTGGGCCGGGGTCCTCACCGATCTACACCGGGTGCCGGAGGCGCTGGCGCTGGTCCGGGCGGTGACCGGGGAGCGCGCCCAGGACCTCGGGCCGGACCACCCGGCCACCCTGGAGGCGACCGCGAGGCTCGCGTCCCTGCTCTCGGCGAGCGGCGAGCAGGCGGAGGCGGAACGGGTGTACGCCGATCTGCTGCCCCGGCTCGTGAAGCGCTTCGGCCGCGACGACGGACGGACGCTCGACGCCCGGGTGGGGCTGGCGCGGGTGCACCACCGGCTCGGACGGCCGGGCGACGCCGAACCGGTCCTGCGCGAGGTGTGGGCGAAACGGAGGCTGCGGCTGGGCGACGGCCACCCGGACACGCTCGCCGTGCGGGCCGAGCTGGACAGCGTACGCGGTCAGGCGCCGGAGAAGCGGGCACCGCGGCGATGGAGGAGGTGGCGATGAACCCGGGTGGGTCCAGTATCGAAGCCCTGATCATCGGCAAGGTGTTCATGGGCGAGATCGGGGCGTTCTTCCCCGTCGGCATGACGTTGCGGGGCGACGAGTTCGAGGCCGTGTTCATGATGCGCGCCAGTCAGCTGGGGCATCGGACCGCCGGCCCGTACACGCCCGACCGGCTACCGGTCGACGCGATGAACTGGGCCAACCTACGGACGGGGATCGGCATAGCGGGGCACTTCCCCTCCTTCCGGATCGACGCGAGCGGCCTGTGGCCGCGCATCCACGTCGAGTTGCTCGGTACCGCCGTACGCGGGCTGATCGTGATGCCGGAGGAGGTGACCGCGGAGTCGGTGAACGCGCCCTACCTCGGTGAGTGGCAGGAGCAGATCTCCTCCTCTGTGCGGATCGCGCTCGACTACATCACCCAATGGCTCACGACCTGTCATTACCAGGCCGGTGGCACCGAGCCGTCGGTCGACCTCGATCTGGTGTACCGGCCGGACGACGGCTACGAGGACCGCCTCGCCGGGGTCGACGAACGGGTGCGGGAACTCATCCCGCCGGTACGCCCGGTCTTTGAGCTGCGTTGGCGCTCCGCGAGCCCGGCGCAGCGCAAGGCCTTCGCGAAGAACCTGAAGGGCGCCCGAAGGACCGGGGCCCGGTTCCACCGCCGACTGGGCCTGCGGATCGGCGATGTCGAGCTGGAGGTGCCGGGCTGAGGCTGGCCGCATTGAACCCGGCGAACGAGGTCGGGCGGGCGGCTGCCGGCCCCGGCTGAAAAGGTGTCCATCCGCTGGCGCGTTGACCATCTGATGGCTGCTCAGGTGTGAGGCCAATCGTCAATCCACGTGGCCACCAACGGCTCGACCCCAGCCGTACCCCTGCCTCACCTTCGTCAGGCGCAGCCCGACGGTTGCCGGCCACGCGCCGGTGACGATGGTGTACGGCCCGAACAACTGACGGGCAGGTAGGACTACGTCCAGGAATGCCCCTCGACCTGCGGAAGCCCCGGCCGCGACCCGCCGCGACCCGCCTCGGCCCGGTAACCACCGGGGCGGCCTCGCCGTCGAGCGTTTCGAGCGCAGAACGACGGCGCAGGCGCACCCCCCGACCACGACGGAATCCGGCCGACGCCTCGGCATGGCGTCGGACCGAAGGTAGTATCGGTTCCCGCACTGACTGACTGTCAAGTGCGCGCAATTCATTGGAAATTGCTGGCGGGGGCGTCAGCCGACCCCTCAGGTGGGAGCGACGTGGGAAGTCGCGCCGAGCCACGCCCCCCGTGCCACACCCTCCGCACCGGAATCGACCACCGAATCCGGTAAGAACCAGAAAGCGTCCATTGGTTGCCATCGCACATTCCGAGCTCGACGTCTTTCCACTCTGCCTCGGCGGCAGCGTCTTCGGATGGACCGTCGACGAGCGGACGTCCTTCCGCGTCCTCGATGCCTACGCCGCCGCGGGCGGGAACTTCATCGACACCGCCGACTCCTATTCCCAGTGGGCCCCCGGAAACACCGGCGGGGAGTCCGAGTCCATCCTCGGCAAATGGCTGGCCGCGCGCGGTCAGCGGGACCGTTTCGTCATCGCCACCAAGGTGGGCCGACTGAACGGACTGTCCGGGCTCACGGCGAAGGTCGTCCACCAGGCGGTGGAGGAATCCCTGCGCCGTCTGCGGACGGATCATATCGACCTCTACTACACGCACGCGGACGACCCGGAAACTCCCCTCGAAGAGACCCTCGCCGCACTCGACACGCTGATCACGGCAGGAAAGGTGCGCCATATCGGCGCCTCGAACATCAGCGGCCCCAGGCTGGCCGAATCCCTTGAGGTCTCGAAGCGTTCGGGGCTCGCCTCGTACGTGGCGGTCCAGCCTCCCTACAACCTCATGGAACGCGAGCCCTTCGAGAGTGGGATCGCCCCGGTCTGCGAGCGCGAGGGCGTCTCCTGCGTCCCGTACTTCGCCCTGGCACAGGGCTTCCTGACGGGCAAGTACCGCGAAGGCGCACCCGCCGTTCCCAGCGTCCGCAGCGACGCGGCACAACCGTACGGCGAAACGCCCCGCGGCCGCGCGGTGCTCCGGACGCTGGACACGATCGCCGCCGAGCACGGCACCGCCCCCGCCGCGGTGGCCCTGGCCTGGCTGAGGGCGCAGCCCCATGTCGTCGCTCCGCTCGCCAGCAGCAGGACGCCCGAGCAGCTCGCCGAACTGACCCCGGGGGCGACCCTGGAACTCTCCCCGGCCGAGGTTCGCTCGCTGGATCTCGCTTCACGGACCACCGCGGCGGACCACCATGCGCACGTCGGCTGAAGGAGGAGGAGCCGCCGTGACCCTCACCCCCCACACCTCCCTGATCGGATTCGACGCCCTCAAGTCGTTCATCTCAGTAGCGCGCGATGAATACGAGGCCTGTACCCCGCAGGAACCACCCTCCTGTTTCGCCCTCCTGCTCGGCACCGTCGACGACGGTGTCGCGGCCATCACCTCGGTCCAGTTCGCGACCAACGTCCGTGCCACCGACCCGATGGCGCTCGAAGAGTTCTCGCGCTCCATAGAGCCGTGCTTCGGAAGCGCCTACCGAAACCCCCGCCGGGGATTCTGGTGCAGCTCGCAGGATCTGCTTCGTATTCACCGGCAGGCGGACCGTGACGGGGTCGAGATCCTGGGCTCCATCCATCTGCATCCCGACTGGCACCGGATCGGCCCACCCGAAGAGCGCGGGCTGCGAATAAGCGAGGAGCCGACGCCGATGGACCGCTACATGTTCGACAACAGCCGGTACCCGGTGAACATGATCTGCTATCTGGAATCCGGCCCGCAGGGGGTTTCCGCCGCACTCGCGGCATGGGGCCCTCCTCCTGAGGACGAGGTCGCGGCGCCGTGCCCCCGCCTCCTTCTGAGGTTCAGCGTGTCCTGAGGAACGGCAGGCTCACCCCCCGCCGCCGGCGGGACTCCGCCCCGGTCACGCTCGCGGAGGTGACCGGGGCGGGGCCGCCGGTCCACCCCCGGGTGAGTACCGCCGGGGCGGACCCCGTTGCCGCGGCGGTCGCGTGCCACACACCATCACACTGGGCGGCACACGAACCCACTGAGCCGCGCGCAACAGAAAGCCGCAGGTCGCGGGCCCGGCGCGCCCCGATGTCGGTGGACTCACGCTGGTCATGGGCGGATGACCTTCGCGGAGATCGTCGGTCAGCGGGCGGAATCGTCACACGCGTGCCTTCCGGCCGGGCAGCAGTCCTCCTCCGCCTTTCGGGCCGGCGCCGATCAGGACCACCGGTGACGTGCGCCGATCCGCACCACCGCCGCGCCACCGCTGTGTCCGCGCCGTCCGCTGCCGCTCCGCCCGGGGTTCGACGGCCGGAGTATGTCATCATGTGATGACATCGCATGATGACAACGGGTGGCACCTCCCATCGGACACGGCTGGATTCCGGGGACTTCCAGCCCCCGGTTCGACCACTCGATCTCCGACGAAAAGGACACGCCGATGGAGACCCTGTCGACGCGCCGTGAGCGGGCGCTGGTGCCCGTCCTGGTGTTCCTCAGCGCAGTGGTGGCGGTGATCAGCAGTCTCGGCGCGCCGATGATCCCCACCATCGCGGCCGTCGACCACGTCTCGCTCTCCGAGGCCCAGTGGTCCCTGACCATCACCATGCTGGTCGGAGCGGTCACCACCCCGGTGCTCGGCCGTCTGGGCGACGGACCGCACCGCCGTACGGTCACCCTCACCGCCGCCGCCGTGGTGGTGCTCGGCAGCGTGCTGGCCGCGCTGCCGCTCGGCTTCGGCTGGCTGGTCGCGGGGCGCGCGCTGCAGGGGGTCGGGCTCGGACTCACCCCGCTGGCCATCGCCACCGCACGGGACAGCCTCGGCCCCGCGGCCTCCCGCTCGGCGGTCGCGCTCCTGTCCATCACCACCGTCGCCGGCGTCGGCCTCGGCTACCCGATCACCGGCCTGATCGCCGAGTCCTTCGGCATCCACGCGGGCTTCTGGTTCGGCGCCGTGATCAGCGCCCTGGCCCTGCTGCTGGCCGCCCTGGTGCTGCCCCCGACCAGGGACCGCGAGAGGCGCCCGCTGGACGTGCCCGGCGCGGTGCTGCTCGGCCTGGCCCTGGTCGGCCTCCTGCTCGTGCTCAGCGAGGGCGAGACCTGGGGCTGGGACAGCGCCCGGCTGCGGACGGTGGCGGTCCTCTCCCTCCTGCTGCTGGCCGGCTGGCTGTGGCACGAGCTGCGCACCGCCCACCCGCTGGTCGACCTGCGCGCGCTGCGCAACCCCGTCGTCCTGACCGCGGACGTGGCCGGCCTGGTCGCCGGCGTCGGGATGTACCTGCTGATGTCACTGGTGATCCGCTACGTCCAGACCCCGACCTCCGCCGGCTACGGCCTCGGCGCCTCGGTCGTGGTCGCCGGCCTCGTCCTGCTGCCGTTCTCGGCGGCCAGCCTGCTGTCCAGCAAGGTGGTCCCCGGGCTCGCCCGGCGCACCTCCTCCGCCCTGGTGCTCCCGCTGGGCTGCGCGGTCTCGCTGGTGTCGGTGCTGCTCTTCCTGTCCGCCCGCGACCACCTCTGGGAACTCATGGTGGTGATGGCGATCGCCGGACTCGGCGTCGGCTGCACCTTCGCCGTGATGCCCGGGCTGATCGTCAACGCGGTGCCGGCCCACGAGGTCGGCAGTTCGGTCAGCTTCAACCAGGTGCTGCGCTACGTCGGCTACTCCACCGGCAGCGCGCTGTGCGGCGCCGTGCTCCAGGCGCACACCGCGCCGGGACGGCAGCTGCCCACCGACAGCGGCTACCGGGACGCGGCGCTGATCGGCTGCGCGGTGTGGGTGGTGATCGGCCTGGCTACGATCGTCCTGCCGCGGCTCGGTGCCGCGACCGGCTCCCGGAAGGGTGCGCGCGTGGACGAGGGGCTGATCGTGGAAGAGAGCATCGACGACATGGTTGTCGGCGGGAGCGAGGCAACCGTCCTGCGGGCCGGGGCAGAGCGGTGACCGACGCCACCCCCGAGGCCGGCGCAGCCCCCGAGGCCGGCGGGTCCGCCGCCGCGAACGGCGGCGGACCGGAGCCCGCGGCACCCCGGCGCCGCGACGCCGCCCGCAGCCGGGACCTCCTGGTCCGGGCGGCGACGGAACTCTTCGCCGAGCGTGGATTCGAACGCACCACCATCCGGGAGATCGGCGACCGGGCCGGCGTCGACCCGGCGCTGATCGCCCGGTACTTCGGCGGGAAGACGCAGCTCTACCTGGCCGCCGTCCAGATGGAGCTGGGCGACACGGCACCGGCCGACCTCCTGGAGGAGGACCGGCTGCGCGGCCTGCTGGAACGCTTCTCCCGGCGCGGCCCCGGCCCGACCTTCCAGGCCGCGGTGCTGCCCGGCGACAACACCGAGGTGCAGCGGGCAGCGCGCACCTACCTCCACGAGCGGCTGGTGCGGCCGCTGCAGGACCGCTTCACCGCCGAACAGGCCGACCGGCCGCGGCTGCGGGCCGAACTGGCGGCCGCGGCCTTCGCCGGGATCGTCCTGGCCCGCACGAGCGGCGCGTTCGGCGAGCTCGCCGAGGCCGACTCCGAGGACCTGCTCCCCCTCCTGCACGACCTGCTGGCCGCGAGCCGGCCCGCCCGGTAGACCGTCCGCCGCTCCGGACCCCGCCGCTCCCCCGCCGCTCCGAACCCCGCCGTGGGCGGCCTGCCGGGCCGCCGCGACAGCACTCCGGCGGTCGGCCTGTCGGTGGGCCTCGCTACTGTTCCTTCCCTGATCAAACGTATCGAGGAGAGGGGCGGAGCTGTGCGGCGCTGGGAGTTCGTCGAGGGCGGCTCGGACAAGTTCTGGGAGGCCGCGGTCGACGGTGCCGCGGTGACCGTGCGCTACGGCCGGTCCGGCACCGCCGGGCGGGAGCAGGGCAAGGAGTTCCCGACCGCGGAGGCCGCGCAGGCGCACTTCGCCAGGACGGTCGCCGAGAAGGAGCGCAAGGGCTACCGGGAGACCACCGCCGGCGCGGCGCCCGTCCCCCGGCCCGGCGCGTCGACCCCGCAGGCCCCGCAGGCCCCGCAGGCCCCGGCGACCCCGCCGGCCGCCGCCCCCGAGCTGCCGGACGTCCCGGTCGACGAGGACGCCTTCGTCCTGCCGGACGCCTGGCGGAGGGCCCTGGTCCCCCGCCGGGGCGGCGTCTCCCGCCCGCCGGCCGCCGCGGCGAAGAACGCCGTGGACGGGTACCACGCCTCGCTGCGGCGGATGGACGACTGGCTGGAGCAGGCGCTCACCTCGAACCTCAGCGACGCGGACCTGGTGGAGGCCGCCCGCGCCCACCGCTCCGGCAGCCGGAACCCGGTCGGCGCGGCGGTGCTGGCCGCGGTGTTCGCGGTCTCCGCCGACAACAAGGTCCGGACGGCCGCCGACGCCTGGGTGGCGGAGTTCGGCCTGCCGTTCGCGGCCAGGGCCACCGCCGAGCTGTTCACGGTGGCCGTCAAGACCGATTGGAACGGCTCACGCGCCGTGAACCCGCGCGTCCGGCGCGCGGCCACCCGGGCGGTGGCGGCGTACCGCCCCGCCGCGGATCGTGTCCGGTCGCTGCTGGCGGCGTGCGACGAGGAGACCCACCGCACGGCGGTCGAGGCCCTGGCCGGATGCCGGACCGACCTGTCCCGCCTGGTGGCGGCGGCGTACCTGGTGCCGTCCGAGTCCGACTGGGCCGAGGAGTGCGTGACGTCGGGCGCGCGGCTGGACTCGGCCGAGTGGTCGATGCTGCTGTGCTCGCTCTCCTCGGCCGAGCCGCTGGAGAAGCTCCCCCAGCTGCCGAGCCTGGGCTGGGACGGCTGGTCCACCGAGATCATCGCGACCGTGGCGGAGGGTCTCCAGGGCGGCGCCGCACCGCTGCTGCTGCACGCCCTGGCCAACAACCACCTCTACAGCGACAAGCAGAAGCAGCTGCTGAACGCGATCGCCGAGCTTCCCTCCGACCAGGGCTTTCGGGGGCTGCTGGCCCATCAGGAGAACGGCAAGGCGGCCCGTGGAGCCCTGGTGGCGGCCATGCGCCGTTTCCCCCGGCGTGCGCTGCGCCTCCTCGCGGAGGCCGCGGCGGCGTCCACCGATCCGGCCGCGCAGCGGCTCGCCCGTCAGCTCCTCACCGCCCACGTCGCCGCCCACCGCGCGACCGCGGTCGAGCTGCTGCCGGAGCTGGCGCCGGAGCAGGCAGCCTTGGTCGGGCCGCTCACCGATCCGGGCGACCGGGTGCCGGACGTCCCGGCCGGTTCGCTGCCGGAGCTGTTCACCAGCCCGCCGTGGACCCGGCCGCGCTCCACGGCCAGGCCCCGCGTGCTGACCGGCCTCACCGCGCCGCAGGAGACGCGGCTGCGGTGGCTGCCGGGCGAGCGGGAGGCGTGGGCGGTCTCCGAGTCCTGGTACGCGAGCTGGTCGGACGCCGACTGGCAGCGGATCGCCGGCACGATGCGGGCCGGGGACGGGCAGTCCGACGCCGCGCGGCACTACTCCAACCGGCACGAGGAACTGGCGCTGTTCGCGTACGGCGACGAGCAGCTGGGCCGTCCGCTGATCGCGCAGTGGCGGGGCGAGGAGTACATCTGGGACGCCACGGGCGCGCTGCGCCGGGTCGCCGCCCGCTTCGGGCCGGACGCGCTCGGGCCGATACGGGCCACCGCGCTGCAGAACCCGGCCGCGCACGCGTCCCTGCTGCTGCCGTACCTGGACGTCCGGGTGGCCGAGACGATGGCGGACTGGCTGGTGCGTCTCAAGTCGGCCGGGGACACCGCCCGTTCCTGGTTCGTCCGGCACGGCCTGGACGCGGCCCGGCTGCTGGTTCCGGCCGCGGCCGGGAAGGCCGGAGCGGCCCGGCGCAACGCCGAGCACGCCCTGCGGCTGATCGCCGCCGCGCACGGCGCCCCGGCGGTGCACGCGGTGGCCGGCGAGTACGGGCCGCAGGCGCAGGAGGTGGTGGGCGCGCTGCTGTCGGCCGACCCGCTGGTGAACCTGCTGCCGGCGAAGCTGCCCCAGCTCGGCGACTGGGCCGAGCCGATGATGCTGCCGCAGCTGCTGGTGCGCGGCGGCGAGGGCGCGCTGCCCGTCGAGTCGGTGCGGCACGTGCTCACCATGCTCGCACTGTCGAAGCCCGGGGCGTTCTACCCGGGCCTCGACCAGGTGGCGGAGGTGTGCGAGCCGCAGTCGCTGACGGCCTTCGGCTGGGCGGTGTTCGAGCAGTGGCGGATGGCCGGCATGCCGTCCGAGGACGGGTGGGCGCTGCACGCGCTCGGCCGGCTCGGTGACGACGGGACGGTCCGCCGGCTGACGCCGGTGCTCCGGGCGTGGCCGGGCGAGGGGGCGCACCACCGCGCGGTGGACGGCCTGGAGGTGCTGGCCGCGATCGGCACCGACGTGGCCCTGCTGCACCTGCACGGCATCGCGCAGCGGGTGAAGTTCAAGGCGCTCAAGGCGCGGGCGCAGGAGAAGATCGCCGAGGTGGCGGCCGGGCTCGGCCTGTCCGGGGAGCAGCTGTCGGACCGTCTGGTGCCGGACTTCGGGCTGGACGCCGATGGCACCACCGTCGTCGACTACGGCAGCCGGACGTTCACCGTGGGCTTCGACGAGCAGCTCAAGCCGTACGTTCGTGACGCGGACGGCGCCCGCCGCAAGGACCTGCCGGTCCCCGGGGTGAGGGACGACGCCGAGCTGGCGCCCGCCGAGCGCAAGCGTTTCGCCGCGCTGAAGAAGGACGTCCGCACGGTGGCGGGGGACCAGATCCGCCGGCTGGAGGAGGCGATGATCACCCAACGCTCATGGACGGCGGAGGAGTTCGACCAGCTGTTCGTCGGGCATCCGCTGCTGTGGCACCTGGTGCGCCGGCTGGTGTGGCTGGCCGAGGCGGACGGCGCCACGACGGCGTTCCGGGTCGCCGAGGACCGCACCCTGGCGGACGTCGCGGACGAGGTGTTCGTGCTGCCCGCCGGGGCCACCGTCCGGCTGGCCCACCCGCTGCTGCTCGGTGCGGAGCTCGCGGCGTGGTCGGAGCTGTTCGCCGACTACGAGATCCTGCAGCCGTTCCGCCAGCTCGGCCGCCCGGTGTACGCGCTGACCGACGAGGAGCGGGCGGGTCACCGCCTGACCCGCTTCGAGAACGGTCCGGTGCTGCCCACCACCCGGCTGGTCGGCATGGAACGGCGCGGCTGGCAGCGCGGCGAGCCCCAGGACGCCGGCGTGGAGCGCTGGCTGTCCCGCCGGGTCGGGCCGGACCGCTACGTGGTGCTCGCACCGGAACACGGCATCGCGGTCGGCATGCACGACGTGTATCCCGAGCAGCAGGTGGAGAGGGTGTGGCTCGACACCCGCCCGGGCGACTACTGGACCCACAACCGCACCTTGCCGGCCTTCGCCGAGCTCGACCCGGTGATCGCCTCCGAGGTGATCGCCGACCTGACCGAGCTGACCGAGCCGACCACGCCGTGACGGCGCACCACCTCGCCGACAGCCACGCGAACCACCCCGGGAGGGCCGCCATGACCACCACCGCCGAGGAGCGGCTCCAGCGGCCGCCCGCCGAGATCCGGTACGCCGAGGAGCTGGCGGCGCTGCGCGCCGAGGACCGCGACCCGCGCCCGCCGGGCTGGGAGCTGAGCCTGCGCGCCGCCCGCCGGTTCATCGTCGGCGACGAGGCGGCCGGCATCGCCCGCAAGTTCGTCGGCGATCCGGCGCTGGTCGAGCGCGCCCTGGTGACCCTGGCCACCAACCGCGGCCTGCTGCTGGTCGGTGAGCCGGGCACCGCCAAGTCGCTGCTGTCGGAGCTGATCGCGGCGGCGGTCAGCGGTACCTCCCGGCTGACCGTACAGGGCGGCGCGGCGACCACCGCGGACTAGCTCAAATACCCGTGGAACTACGCCATTCTTTTCTCCCCGGGCCCCTCCACCCGCTCCCCCGTG
>NZ_JBHVJT010000107.1:0-25736 GCF_042798815.1 Kitasatospora sp. NPDC057738
TCTTCCCCCCCCCACACCCCCCCCCCCACCCCCCTCCTCCCCCCCTCCCCCCCCCCCCCGGGGGGCCGGACCGCCCCCGTCCCCATCATTTCTCCCGGGGCCGCCGTTCAGGAGGAAAGGCGGTTCAGTGCCGCGGTGGTGATGCCTTCGACGGCGGCCGGGGTGGAGCCGGGCTGGCCGGTGAGCTCGACGATGGCGACCCTGGTGCCGCTGCGCAGGACCGCGACCCCGCCGGCGGCGGTGCCGTCGCCGTTGTAGGCCGGGTACCAGCGGGCGGTGCCGCCGGTGACGGTCAGGCTGTGGGCCGCGCCGTAGTACCAGTGGCCGGCGGGCTCGTCCTGGCAGCCCTCGACGAGCGCGACGAGCTGCTGCTCCCAGGTGGCGGCCGCGGTCCCGGTGGGGGCGTTCGCGGCCGACTCGATCAGCATGCCCTTGGTGTCCAAGGTCCAGTGCACGGACGCGTACGCGGTGGCCTTGTCCTTGGTCAGGTCGTGCATCGTCTCCTCGCCGGAGCACGCGGACAGCCCCTGGCGTCCGGTCAGCTCGATGGTCGCGCCGACCGGGTTCATGCCCTTCTGGAAGTCCTCGCTCTGGACAAGGTGGGCGGAGCCGAGTCCGGGCGCGGCGACCGCGGTGCGGTGCGGTGCGCTGTGCGCGGCCCCGTCGGCGGTGGCCGCCTGGGTGCCGACGACGCTGGCCGTGATCAGCGCGGCGGCGAAGCAGGCCGCGGCGGCGACCCGGTTGCGGCGAACGGACTTCTGCTGGACGGCCTGGTTTTCGGTCATCTGGTCCCCCTGCTGGTCGGGACGCCTGCTGCGCCCTCGTACAACCGGGGAGATGCCGCCGGGGGAGGGAAAGCCGGAGCCCGGAGCGGCTGTTTCACAGCTGTGACAGAGCGGCCCTGACGACGTGGTCCATCGCGGCCGTGCCCAGGCAGGCGTGGACGTTCAGCACTCCGTAGTGGCTGCCGCTGCGCAGCACGGCGATGCCGCCGCAGGGCTCCTTGCCCTCGGGCGCTCTGCCGGTGGTATTGAGGGTTCCCTCGTAGGTGCCCATCCAGCTCGCGGTGGCGTCCGGGGCGAGCTGCAGTGTCGTGGTCCTTCCGTAGACCCAGTGCCCTGGCGGTTCCTCCTTGCAGGGCACCTCCTCCAGCAGCAGGCGCTCGGTGAAGTTCTGCGCCAGGGAAGGGCTCGGGGCCTCGGCGGCGACCTCGCGGGCGACCTGGTCGACGCGGTCGGCGGCCGGCGGGGGGTCGCCTGGTTCGGTGCGGGGGCTGGTCGTCAGTCCGCGGAAGTGGGCGCCGGGCCCGCCCAGGGTCTGTTTGGGGGTCGTCTCGCCGGAGCAGGCCGAATTGGCGTCGAACACGTCGCCGTACCAGTCGGTGACGTGGATCTGCCCGATGCCGATGTCCGGGCCGAACGCCGCGGGTTCCACAAGGTTCGCGGTCGTCATCGGCCCGGTCGCACTGGTCGGAGAGGCGGAGCCGGAGGCCGAGGACGCGGGCGCCGGGACGGACCCGCCGGGCGTCGCGGGAGCGGACGCGCCCTGGGACGCCCCGCCGACCGCGGCACCCGACTGCGCTGTCGGGTGCGCGGTGTCGCCGGGGGGCGGTGGCAGGACGAACCGGCCGGCCGCCAGCCCGAGCGCGGCGGCCGCCACCAGGGCGGCGACGGCGGACCGGCGCCGGACGGCGACGCGGCCGCGGCCCGCCGGAGGGGCGCCGTTCACAGGCCGGTGACCAGGCGCTCGCGCATGAAGTGGCGGGCCCGGTCGATACGGTCCTTGACCGTGCTCAACGGGGCGTCCAGCTGCTCGGCCACCTGGACGTAGGTCAGGTCGCCCAGGTCGCGCAGCACGAAGGCCTCCACCAGGGCGGGGTGCTGCCGCTCCAGCGCGGCCAGCGCCTCCATCAGGTCGAGCCGGGTCCCGGCGATGACGCTGGTGGTGCGCGGGTCGACGGACTCGGGGAGGTCGGCGTGGCTGTCCTCGGCGCGCCGGCGCATCGAGCGGTAGGTGGACCGGGCGGCGTTCGAGGCGATCACCGTCACCCAGCCCTGGAAGGAGCCGCGGCCGCCGTAGTCGCCCAGGTGCGTGCTGATGGACAGCAGCGCGTCCTGCGCTGCCTCCTCCGCGTCGGCGTGGTGGGGCAGGAAGCGCGAGCAGCGGCGCAGCACCACCGGCCGCAGCTTGGCCAGCAGGTACTCCATCGACCCCGGGTCGCCCGCCCGAGCAGCCGCCACGAGCCGTTCCAGCTCGCCTTCCTCGAACATCCGGATCCCCCCGTGTCGTCCCGCCCGGCATGCCGTCCGTCGAACGGGAGTTCCGCACTCCCCCCGACTCCGGCAGAATGCTGCCACATGCGCAAGCTCGGCCGTTACCTCCTTCTGGAGCGGCTCGGAGCCGGCTCCTTCGCGACGGTCTGGAAGGCCTACGATCCGGAGCTCGACACCGAGGTCGCGGTGAAGGTGCTGGCCGAGAACTGGGCCGCCAACGCCGATGTGCGCGAGCGGTTCCTGGCGGAGGCGAGGCTGCTGCGCCGGATCGCCAGCCCGCGGGTGGTCCGGGTGCACGACGTCGGGGTGCAGGAGGACCGGCCCTACTTCGTCATGGACTACGTACGCGGCGGCACCCTGGCGGACCGGGTCGGCCAGTGCGACCCGCAGGAGGCGCTGCGGCTGGCCGCGGAGGCGGGCTACGCGGTCCAGGTCCTGCACGAGGCGGGCGTGGTGCACCGCGACGTCAAGCCGTCCAACCTGCTGCTCGCCACCGGCTCCGCGCCCGCCGCGGTGCTGGTGGCGGATCTGGGCAGCGCGAAGCAACTGGCCGACGCGTCCGGGCTGACGGTGACCACGGGCACGCCCGCGTACATGGCACCGGAACAGGCCTTCCAGACCGGTGGGTTCGACGGGAGGGCCGACGTGTACGCGCTGGCCGTCGTGGCCTACGAGCTGCTGACCGGGCAGAAGCCGTTCGGCCCGGGCGGACGCGCCACAGCCCTGATGACCGGCCGGTCCACCGCCTCGACGCTGCCGGTGCTCCCGGCCGGAACGGAGCTCCCGCCGAACATCGCCCTGCTGCTACGGGCCGCGATGTCCGTCGAGCCGGCGGACCGACCGCCGACCGCCCAGGCCTTCGCGGACGCGCTGCTGGCTCCGGTCCCGCAGTCCCGGCGCCTGGAAGGCCCGGGGTGGCTGACCCCGCGCGCGGTCTGTCTGGCGTCGGGCGCGGTGTTCACGGCGACGACCCTGCTGACCTGGCTGCGGCGTTGAATCCGGCAGGGGGCCGGTCCGCACCGGCCCGAACGGCGTCCCCGACGAGCGGGCCCGGCCGCTGACGGCTGCCGTAGGGTCGGCGGTATGCGACTGAGCACCGTGATCCTCCCCGTCCACCGGTGGAGCGAAGGGCAGAAGATCTGGCGGCGGGCCGAGGACCTCGGCTTCCACACCGCGTACACCTACGACCACCTGTCGTGGCGGTCCTTCCAGGACGAGCCGTGGTTCGGCTCGCTGCCGACGCTGACGGCGGCGGCCTGCGCCACCGAGCGGCTGCGCCTGGGCACCCTGGTGACCTCGCCGAACTTCCGGCACCCGGTGACGCTGGCGAAGGAGCTGATCACGCTGGACGACGTGTCCGGCGGCCGGTTCACGCTGGGGGTCGGGGCCGGCGGGACGGGCTTCGACGCGACGGCGCTGGGGCAGGAGGCGTGGTCGCCGAGGGAGCGGGCGGACCGGCTGGGGGAGTTCGTGCCGCTGCTGGACGAGCTGCTGCGCAGCGACGCCACCACGCGCGAGGGCACGTACTACTCGGCGGTCGAGGCGCGGAACATCCCCGGCTGCGTGCAGAGCCCGCGGCTGCCGTTCTACGTGGCGGCGACCGGCCCGCGCGGGCTGCGGCTGGCCGCCGAGCACGGGCAGGGCTGGGTGACGTACGGCGACCCGAAGGGCCCGGCGGACGTGCCCGTCGAGCAGGCGCCCGGCGTGATCGCGCGGCAGATCGAGAAGCTGGCGGCCGCCTGCGAGGAGCGGGGCCGGGACGTCGCGACGCTGGAGAAGGTGCTGCTCCAGGGCTCGACCGCGGAGAAGCCGCTGCAGTCGGTGGAGGCCTTCGTCGACTGGGCGGGCACCTACCGGGAGCTGGGCGTCACCGAGCTGGTGATCCACTGGCCGATCCCCGACTCGATCTTCGCCAACGACCTCGCCGTCTTCGAGGAGATCGCCACCGAGGGCCTCGCCCGGCTGGGCTGAGCCCCGTCGGCGGGGCGGGCGTCGGCCCGGGGCGCTAGTCTGTCGGCCGCATACCGAACTGATCATGCGTCACCACGGGGGTTCCTTCGTCATGCCTTCTTCCAGCTCCGGCTCCAGGAGACTTCTCACCACCGCCCTGGTCGCCGCCGCGGCGTTCGGCCTGGCCGCCTGCGGCCCCGACGACAGCGCGGACCAGGGCGCGGGGGGCGGGGCGACCACCGCCGCCTCCGCCGCGCCCACCGCCGCCCCGGCCGGCGCCGCGAGCCAGGCGCCGAGCGGCAAGCCCGCGGGGACCGGCAAGCCCGCCGCGACGGGCACGCCGTCCGCCGACGGCGAGCCGGAGGGCTTCTGCACCCACGGGCCGCTGCCCGCCGGGCAGAAGTGGGTCTACCCGGCGAAGGGCACCAGCGCGACGACCCTGGTCTACAAGGACACCAAGGACGCCTGCGGCGTGAACGACGTCGTCTTCGAGCCGGTGGGGGCGGACAAGAGCGCCCCGTTCGCGCCCACCGCCAAGGGCCACCTGAGCTCGGTGCTGGCCCCGCCGAAGGACGTCAACCTGGCCGACCTGGTGAAGCACGTCAACGAGTGCCTCGCCGCGCCGCACAACGAGAAGGGCTCGTACCCCTGCTCGGCCGGTGACTACAAGGTGGCGATCGACGCCTCCGGCAAGGTCACCGAGCTGTGGGAGCGGGCCCACAGCTGACGGGCGCCGGGAGCGGCGCCGGCCGGCTCACATCACTTCGAGCCGTTCGGCGCCGCCCGCGCAGCCGAGCTGCCGTTCGGCGGCCCGCTCGGCGAAGCCGCCCGCCAGTTCTCCCATCCGCTTCCGGCCGGGGCCGTCGGGAAGGTGCCCGCCGTCCTTCACGGTGATCCTGAGGACGGCCCGGTAGGCCTCGGTCCGGCCGTTCACCGAGCAGCCGAAGGCGGCCGCTCCGAGGGTGTCGCCGCCGGACCGCACGTCCCCGAACTCCGCGTCGGCGGTCAGCGACCGCCCGTCCTCTCCGGAGATCCGGCAGTGCAGGGACGGCTTGACCTCGGCCGTCGCCGACGTGTACTCCGTGACCGCGAAGACCCGGGGGGCCCGGCCGAGCAGCCCGGCGACGGCCGGGTCGTCCAGCAGGCCCCGGCACTCCCCGTGCGACAGGGAAACGGCCGGTGGCCGGTACGCGCCGTGGTCGAGGTACAGGTGCCAGCCGAGCAGGCCGCCGCCGAGCAGCAGCGCCGTCGCGCCGGCGAGCAGCGCCTGGGAACGCTTCATGAGCACCGGTCCTTCCTCGCCTCCACCAGCGCGGCCCGGGTGAGCTCTTCGAGGTCGGCCCGGCCGCCGTCGCCGGAGGCGCGGGCGGCCTCCCCGGCGGTGACCTCCAGCTGGACGTAGTCGTTCGAGGTGTACTTCCCGCCCAGGCAGCTCGCGGCCACGGCCGCGCCGCCCGGCCACGAAGTGCCGAGGCCGGCGATGTCGAAGGCGCGCGCCTGCGGGTGCTTGGCGCCCTCGGCGGTGAGGGCGAGCTCGCCCTGGCGCCGGACGGACGTGAAGGTGATCGCACCGCGTCCGTCGACCCGGACGACACAGGTCTGCGGGTCCTGGCCGATGAGGGCCTTCGTCTCCTCCTCCACGTCCTGGCCGCCGTCGGGCAGCAGCCGCGCGAGCGGGGTGCCGTCGCCGGTGGGCATCCGGCAGAGGTGGGCGGCCCGGCCGGGCGGGTCGGCGGGGCGGTGGCCCCGCCAGTCCAGGTAGCCGACGGTCCCGGCCCCCGCCACCGCGAGGACCAGCACGCGGGGGAGCCACCACCGGCTGTCGAGGCGCCACCCCCACCGGTTCGTCAGGAAGCGGCCCCACCGGGCCGCGAGGTCCTTCACGCGCCGCCCTTCGCGTGGTTGACGTGGTTGTTGACGACCCCGTTGCTGTAGCCGTTCATCACGTTGATCCCGGCGCTCTCGGCGAGGCGGTTGACGTCCTCGCGGCTCATCCCGGAAGTGCCGCCGGCGTCCTTGACGGCCTGCTTGACGCTGCCCACCGCCTGGTTCTGTCCGCTCGCGTTCTCGTCGCGCGCCGTCTGGTCGCCGGCCGCCGTGGTGTCCTGCTTGTTGGCCTCGATCACGCTCTCGGCGATCGAGTCGATGATCTGGTCGGCGACCTCGCCGCCCAGCGGGATCTTGTCCGTCACGGTGCCGATGACGGCGCTGAAGGCGTCCTTGCCGTAGCCGACGTTCTTCTCCAGTGCCTCGTTGAACTCCTTGTCGGACTCGGCGTGCTTGTAGTGCACCTCGTCGACCCGGGCCTCGTTGAGGATGCCGCTGGCGATCCCGCCGGCGTGGGCGATGTTGTTGATGTCGACGTTGAGCCGGGCGAAGTCGGTCTGCCCGCCGTCCATGTGGCCGCGGATGAGGGCGGTGGTGTACGCCTGGTTGGCGTTGACCACGGCGCCGTAGGACTCCGGATCGCGCCCGAGCGCGTCCATCAGCCCCTCCACGGAGGACTTGCCGAGGTTGGCCGGCGAGCCGTTGACCGGCAGTTCGTGGGTGAGGGCGAGCGCGTTCTGCACGTCGCCGATGTACTCGGCGGTCATGTGCCCGAGGCTGCCCCGCATGGCGGCGAGCTTGCCGTCGCCCTTGATGTCGTCCAGTCCGCCGTCGTCGCCGTGCCGGCCGAAGGTGTCCACGACCCGCTTCATCAGGTCGGCCTGCTCGGTGGTGTGCCGCTCCGGCGGGACGGGCCCGGGCTCGTCGTACGGGTGGCCGGTGGTGGCGGCCTCCAGGGCGCGGCCGAAGGCGGCCGGCCCGGCCTGCTTGCTCGCGTCCCACACCTTGGAGTCCCGCGAGGTCGTGTCCGGGATCCAGTCCTTGTCGTGGGCGTAGTAGTCGAAGTAGTCCGAGGGCTTGGGCTTGCCGCCCTGGTTGACCGTGCCGTCCTGGTTGTACGCGGTCGGCTGCTCGGTGAAGAACTTGTTGGCGGCCTCCGGGCTGTGCGCGAGCGCCTCCAGGACGGCGGTGGTGGGACGGAAGCCGGAGCCCGCCTCGTCGCCCCCGGTCAGGTTGAAGCCCTGGATCTTGGAGCCGGGCGGCGGGGCCGGCCAGTACCTGTCCTGGGTGTCGAGCTGGGTGACGTGCTCGGCGATCGGGTTGATGAAGTGGGCGTCGTAGTTGCCGTTCATCAGGATGCCGGAGAGCACCTGGTAGCCGTACGGCACGTAGTCGAGGCCGGAGGCCCGGTAGGGCTTGTCCCAGACCGGCTGGGATCCGGCCTTGCGCAGCGCGGCGGACCACTCGTCCGACAGGTGCGGCTCGTTGGTGGTGCGGGTGGCGGTGGCGAGGGTGAGTCCCAGGTTCTTCTGGAGGTCCTGGTAGGCCTTCCAGCGCGGGGACTTGTCGTCGCGGGGGTGCGCCGGGTCGCCGACCATGCCGTTCCAGGACTTGATCAGGCCGTCCGGGCCGAGGTCCTGGTAGAACTTGGTGGCGAACTTCGGGTCGTTGCCGTGCGAGGCCAGCAGCGAGTTCAGCTCGGTGAGTTCGGGCTCGGTGATGTCGCCGCCCTTGGCGGCGAGCTGGGCGGCGCGCTTGCCGTCGGCCTCGGGTCCGCCGCCGATGGCCTTGCCGTTGAAGGACTTCTGCCCGTCCGTCATGCTGTCGGCGCGCAGCGCGTAGGCGATCCGCTCGTCGGCGGCGGCGGCCTCGGCGACGGCGGCGTCGATCGCCTTGCGGGCGGCCTCCGCCTTGTCGCCCCACTCCTTCTGGTAGTCCCGGAGGGCCTCGTAGTCGTGCCGGGTGGCGTTGTCGGCCGGGGGCCAGCTGACGGTGCCGTTGTCGGTGACGGTCAGCCCGGCCGTGCGGGCGTCCGCGACCGCCTTGTCCAGTTTGGTCTTCGCCGCCTTGAACTCGGTCGACGCCTCCGTGAAGATCGAGGCGAAGGCGTTCGCCTCGGTGACGGCGGCGGTCAGCTGCTCGTTGGTGCGCTGCAGGCCGGGGCGGGCCTGGTCGGCCGAGGGGCCGGTCCAGCAGGCGGAGTTGACCTGGGCGATGACCGTTCTGTCCCAGTCGTCGTCCATGGACTTGAGCTTCTGGGCCACGGTGGTCCAGGCGGTGGCGGCGGTGTCCAGGACGCCGAAGTCGGCGGTGCTGAGCTCGTGGAAGTCGACCATCGCTGCTCTTCTCTCAGGCGCCGAGGTCGTGCTGGACGGCCGACTCGTTCTGGCGGTAGTTGGTGGCGGTGGCGCGCAGCGCCTGGGTGGTCTGCCCGATGGTGCCGCCGAGCGCGGCGACGCACTGGTCCCAGGTGCCGGCGGCGCCCGCCGCGGCCTTGCCGGTGCTCCAGTTGGCGAGCGAGGTGGAGACCTTGGCGGTGGCCTCGTCGGCGCCCCGGCCGTCGGCGTTGAGGCGGGCGTGGATCTGGTCGGAGTTGTTCCCCGCGGTGGTCAGCGCGTTGGGGTCGGCGCTGAAGCCGGTCCCGCCCCCGCCGCCTCCCCCGCCCGGTGCCGAGGCCGAGTTGAGCTGCGTGCGGGCCGTCTCCTGGGCGCGGGCCCGGTCGGTCAGGTTCCCGTCCGCGTCGTAGGCCCAAGGGTTCATCATCCGGTCGAACGCGGTCGCCCGATCAGACATGTCGATCGATCCCCTCCCGTGCCGGCACGCTGTTCCGGCACCCCCGTTGGCAAAGAATGTGGCAAGTACGTCAAGAGTTCGACAAAGGGTACAGGCGGGTTCCGGTTTTGCCGAACCCCTAGGGGAGAGGGGGGCCGACGTCATACCGCAGCAGCAGACGGGCTCGTCATTCGAGCTCATGACCCCTGCCGCGCAAGACCGTTACGGTGGTCGGCGTGTCCACAGCTGTCATCAAGACGGACGGCCTCACCAAGAGGTTTCCCCGGGTCACCGCGCTCGACCAGCTCACCGTCGAGGTGCGGCCGGGTGTGGTCGGCCTGGTCGGGGCCAATGGCGCGGGCAAGTCCACTCTGATCAAGATCCTTCTCGGGCTCGCCCCGGCGACCTCCGGCCGGGGCGAGGTCCTCGGCCTGGACGTCGCCACCCGCGGGTCCGAGATCCGCGCGCAGGTCGGCTACATGCCCGAGCACGACTGCCTGCCACCGGACGTCTCCGCGACCGAGTTCGTGGTGCACATGGCCCGGATGGCGGGCCTGCCCGCCACCGCCGCCCGTGAGCGCACCGCGGACACCCTGCGGCACGTCGGCCTCTACGAGGAGCGGTACCGCCCGATGGGCGGCTACTCGACCGGCATGAAGCAGCGGGTCAAGCTCGCCCAGGCGCTGGTGCACGACCCGAAGCTGGTGCTGCTGGACGAGCCGACCAACGGCCTCGACCCGGCCGGCCGGGACGAGATGCTGGGGCTGATCCGCCGGGTGCACACCGACTTCGGCATCTCGGTGCTGGTCACCACCCACCTGCTCGGCGAGCTGGAGCGGACCTGCGACCACCTGGTCGTGATCGACGGCGGCAAGCTGCTGCGCTCCTCCTCCACCGCCTCCTTCACCGAGGCGACGGCCGTCCTCGCGGTCGAGGTCGGCGACCACCCGGAGGACCACGGCCTGGAGCCGGGCCCGGCGGTCCGCGAGCGGCTCGCCGCGGTCGGCCTGTCCGTCCAGTCCGAGGGTTCGCACCAGCTGCTGGTCCGGCTGGCCGACGAGTCGACGTACGACACCATCCGCGACGCCGTCGCCGAACTGGGCCTCGGCCTGGTCCGGTTGGAACAGCGCCGGCACCGGGTCGCCGAACTCTTCACCGACTCCCAGGACACCGAGCAGAGCAAGGGAGGGACGAACGATGGCGCTGCCTCCTGACACCAGGTCCGCCGACACCGGCGTCATCCACGACATCGGCTACCGCGGCTACACCGGCCCCCGGCTCGGCCGCTCCTACGCGACCCGCGCGCTCTTCACCCAGAGCCTGCGCGCCGCGTACGGCCTCGGACGCTCCGGCAAGTCCAAGGTGCTGCCGATGCTGGTGCTGGGCGTGGTGACCGTACCCGCGCTGATCATGGTGGCGCTCTCGGTCGTGATGAAGCGCGAGGAGCTGCCGGTCGAGTACGCCGGCTACCTCTCCATGCTCAGCCTGGTGGTCTCGGTCTTCCTCGCCTCCCAGGCGCCGGTACTGCTCTCCCGGGACCTTCGCTACCAGACCGTCCCGCTCTACTTCTCCCGCCCGATCACCCGCACCGACTACGTCCGGGCCAAGTTCGGCGCCATGGTCTGCGCCCAACTGCTGCTGATGGCGGCCCCGTTGCTGGTGCTGTACATCGGCGCGCTGCTCGGCGGGATGGACTTCGGGCACAACACCGGGCACTTCCTGTACGGCCTGGTCGCGGCCGTCCTGTACGCGGTGGTGCCGACCTCGGTCGCCCTGGTGATCGCGGCCGCCACCCCGCGCCGCGGCTTCGGGGTGGCCGCCATCATGGGCTACCTGGCGGTCAGCGCCGCCCTGGGCGCCGCCGCGGTTGGGATCAGCAACCCCAGCACGACCGGCTCCGACACCGCGCAGTGGATGTCGCTGATCTCGCCCACCGACCTGGTGGAGTCCCTGGTCAACGAACTGTTCGGCCTCGGCGAGGGATTCGACCGCCGGCACGCGCCGGGCGGCCTGGGCCTCGCCGTGTTCGCGCTCGTCGCGGTGGCCATGGTGGTCGGCTCGTACCGGCTGCTGCTGCGCCGCTATCGCAGTGTCTAATCCAACTGCAGTGTCTGAGAGGGCGGCATGGCCACCATCAGCATCGACAAGGTCTCCCGCTGGTTCGGGAACGTGGTCGCGGTCAACGACATCACCATGTCCATCGGCCCCGGCATCACCGGCCTGCTCGGCCCCAACGGGGCGGGCAAGTCCACCCTCATCCACATGATGAGCGGCTTCCTGGCCCCCTCCAGCGGCTCCGTCACCCTGGACGGCGCGCCGATCTGGCGCAACCAGCAGGTGTACCGGCAGATCGGCCTGGTGCCCGAGCGGGAGTCGATGTACGACTACCTGACCGGCTGGGAGTTCGTCCTCGCCAACGCCGAACTGCACGGCCTGCCCCAGCCGGGCGCCGCCGCCGCCCGGGCGCTGGACCTGGTGGAGATGGCCTACGCCAAGGACCGCCGCACCGGCACCTACTCCAAGGGCATGAAGCAGCGGGTCAAGATGGCCTCCGCACTGGTCCACGACCCGTCCGTCCTGCTGCTCGACGAGCCCTTCAACGGCATGGACCCGCGCCAGCGGCTCCAGCTGATGGACCTGCTGCGCCGCTTCGGCGCGGACGGCCGGACCGTGCTGTTCTCCTCCCACATCCTGGAGGAGGTCGAGCAGCTGGCCCGGCACATCGAGGTGGTGGTCGCCGGACGGCACGCCGCCTCGGGCGACTACCGCAAGATCCGCCGGCTGATGACCGACCGCCCGCACCGCTACCTGGTCCGCTCCAGCGACGACCGCCGGCTCGCCGCCGCGCTGATCGCCGACGGCTCGACCACCGGCATCGAGGTGGACGAGCGGGAGCGGGCGCTGCGGATCGAAGCGGTGCACTTCCAGGGCTTCACCACCCTGCTGCCGAGGGTCGCCCGGGAGGCCGGCATCCGGCTGTACACCGTCTCCCCGGCGGACGAATCGCTGGAGAGCGTCTTCTCCTACCTGGTCTCCGCATGAGCGGGCACGTGAGCGCCGCCGCCAGGACCGTCGTTGCCCAGGAAGGGGCGGACCGACCATGAACCCCACCGTCGCCAGGCTGACCCTGCGAGGGCTGCTGGGCCGCCGCCGCGGCCTGCTGCTGCTGGTGGTCCCCGCCCTGCTGCTGATCGTCGCGGCCATCGCCAGTGTGTCCAGCGCCGACCCCCACGAGACGGCCGGCAACATCCTCGGGGCCCTCGGCCTCGGCACGCTGATCCCGATCCTCGGGCTGGTCGTCGGCACCGGGGTGATCGCCAACGAGATCGACGACGGCTCGATCGTCTACCTGCTCGCCAAGCCGCTGCCCCGGTGGCGGATCGTCACCACCAAGCTGGTCGTCGCGATCGGCGTCACCTGGCTGTTCTCGGTCGTCCCGACGCTGCTGGCCGGGCTGCTGCTGGTCGGCACCCAGGACGGCGTGGCGCTCGGCTACACCGTGGCGGTGCTGGTCGCCGGCGCCGCGTACAGCGCGCTGTTCCTGCTGCTCGGCGTGGTCACCCGGCACGCGGTGGTGGCCGGGCTCGCGTACGCCCTGATCTGGGAGTCGACGGTCGGCAACTTCGTCGAGGGCGCCCGCACGCTGAGCATCCAGCAGTGGGGCCGCTCGGTGGCCGAGGCGGTCGCCGGGCAGAACGCGATCACCTCCGACGTCTCGCTCGCGGCGGCCGTGCCGCTGCTGCTGGTGGTCACCGTCGCGGCGACGGTGTTCGCCTCGGTGAAGCTGGCCGGGATGACGCTGGCCGGCGAGGAGTGAGCCCGGCCCGGCACTGAGCCCCCGTACGGCAGTGGGCCCGCTAGGGCAGTGGACCCGGTACGGCAGTGGGCCCCGGACACCTGAGAAGGGTGTCCGGGGCCCACTGCCGCGTTCTCGCCTGCGAGCGGCTCAGAGGGTGCGGTTGCGGCCCGCGCCCCAGCCGGCCGCGCCGACCACCAGGACCAGCACCAGCATCAGCACCAGCGGGGTCTCCCAGCCGCCGGTCAGCTGGCGCAGCGCACCCGCGCCGACCGGGCCCGCCGCCGCGACCAGATAGCCGATCGCCTGCGACATCCCGCCCAGCTGGGCGGCACCGGCCGCGGTGCGGGTGCGCAGCACGATGAACGCCAGGCCCAGGCCCAGCGAACCGCCCTGGGCCACGCCCAGGATGGTCGCCGACACCCACGCGGCGGAGACCGGCGCGACCAGCAGCATCGCGATGCCCAGCCCGTTCAGGGCGACCATGGTCAGCGCCAGCCCGCGCTGGCTGGTCATCCGGCCGGCCATCAGCGGCACCAGGAAGGCGCCCGCCACCTGCACCAGGTTGGAGAAGGCGAAGACCAGACCGGCCTGGCCGCGGTCCATGCCGTGGTCGGCCAGGATGGTCGGCATCCAGGCGACCAGGGTGTACACCAGCAGCGACGAGATGCCCATGAAGAGGCTGATCTGCCAGGCCAGCGGGGACTTCCAGATGCCCTCGATCGGCTTGGCCGGCGCGGCGGCCGCGGCCACCGCCCCCTGCCGCTCCTGACGCGAGCGCAGCACCTGCGGCAGCCAGGCCACCGCCGCGATCAGCGCGAGCAGCGACCAGGCGCCCAGCGAGGCCCGCCAGCCGCCGCCCAGCGCGTGCTCCAGCGGGACGGAGGTGCCGGCCGCGAGGGTGGCGCCGACCAGCATGGTGGTCGAGTAGACGCCGGTCATGGTGGCCGCGCGGTCCGGGAACTCGCGCTTCACCAGGCCCGGCATCGACACGTTCAGCACCGCGATGGCCACGCCGATCACCACGCAGCCCGCGTACAGGGCCGCCACCGAGGGCAGCACCCGCAGCAGCACGCCCGCGCCGAGCACCAGCACCGCGCCGAGCACCACCCGCTCGGCGCCGAAGCGGCGGGTCAGCCGGGGCGTGAGCGGGGCGCCGACGCCCTGGAACAGCACCGGGACGGTGGTGATCAGCCCGCTCGCGGTGGCGGACAGGCCGAAGGTCCGCTGGATCTCGCCGACCATCGGGGAGACCGCCGCCAGGCAGGCGCGCATGTTCAGCGCGACCAGCAGGATGCCGGTCAGCAGCAGGAGCGGATGGGCCGCCCGGGTGCGGAGGGGGAGCGGGGCGGACGTGGTGACAACCGGCTGCTGGGCACGGGTGACGGCCATGGATGTGCTGTTCTTTCGTGAAGGTGCGTGGATGCGGACGGCGGAAGGGAGGCTCGCGCCGTCCTACTTCCGCGCCGCGATGGCCGCGAGCAGCTGCTCGACGGCCGCGGTCGGGCCGGCGAGCAGCGCACGACACGCCGCCTCGGCCCGGTCCGGGTCACCGCTCTCGATCGCGTCGACCAGCGCCTCGTGGGTCGCGACGACCGCCTCGGGCATGTCGTGGTCGCCGAAGGCGGAGGTCATCGCCTCGCGCACGGAGGCGCCGAAGTAGCGGTACACCTCGGCCAGCGCGGGGTTGTGCGCGGCCTCGACGACGGCGGTGTGGAACTCCAGGTCGTGCTCGACGGTGGCCTCGCGGCTCGCCCGCTCGGGGTGCGCCGCGAACACCTCGGCCTCACGGGCCAGCGCGGCGCGCATCCGCCGGATGTCCTCGGGGGTGTGCCGCAGCGCGGCCAGCCGGGCGCCCTCGGTCTCCAGCGCCGCGCGGACCTCCAGGACGTCCCGGATGCCCGAGCGCTGGACGCCGCGCAGGACGGACGCCGGGTCGCTGGTGGAGCGGACGAACGTCCCCTCGCCCTGCCGGGAGACCAGCATCCCGGCGTGCACCAGCACCCGGATGGCCTCCCGCACGGTGTTCCGGCCGACGGCCAGCTGCTCGGCCAGCTCGTGCTCGGTGGGAATCCGCGAGCCCACCGGCCACGCCCCACCCGCCAGCTGCGCCCGCAACTGCTCGATCGCGGTGTCCACCAGGGAGCGCCGCCCGGCCGCCTGCAAACCGCCGCTCATGCCGGACCTCCCTTTCCACCGCACACGTCATCACCGGTCGTCGGTCATCCTACAACCGCTTGCCCGGTCATCCTACAACCCACCCCTGACCAGCCCATGAACCCTGGATGTACCCCCGGACACGGATCCCGCGCCCGTCGGTGGGGTGGCCGGGCGCCTCCCCGCCGGAGGCGTCAGCGCTGCGGGTAGAGGCGCTCCAGGACCGCGGCGACGCCGTCCTCGTCGTTGCTGGTGGTGACGGCGTCCGCGACGGCGAGGAGTTCCTCGTGGGCGTTGGCCATGGCGACGCCGTGGGCGGCCCAGCCGAACATCGGGACGTCGTTGGGCATGTCGCCGAAGGCGATGGTGTCGGCGGCGCGGACGCCCAGGCGGCGGGCGGCGACGGCCAGGCCGGTGGCCTTGGACAGGCCGAGCGGCAGCAGTTCGACGACGCCGGCGCCGGCCATCACCACGCCGACCAGGTCGCCGGCCGCGCGCCGGGCGGCCTCGGCGAGGGCGTCGTCGGTGAGGGCGTGGTGCTGGATGTAGAGCTTGCTGAGCGGGGCGTCGAACAGTCCGCCGCGATCGACCCGGACGACCGGCAGGTCGGAGCCGATCAGCAGCTCGTAGCCGGGGCCGGCCAGCACCTGGCCGTCGAGGCCGTCCTGGTTGGCGGCGACGGCCAGCGGGCCGGTCTCGGCCTCGATCTTCTCGATCGCGAGCGCGGCGAGCCGCCGGTCCAGGGTGAGCGAGGTGAGCAGCTTGTGCGCGCCGGCGTCGTACACCTGGGCGCCCTGTCCGCAGACCGCTATCCCGGTGTAGCCGATCTCGTCGAAGACCGGGCGGGCCCAGACCGCCGAGCGCCCGGTGACGATGATGTGCAGCGCGCCCGCGCCGGTGGCCGCGGCCAGGGCGGCGCGGGTGCGCTCGGAGACGGTCTCCCCGCTGGTGAGCAGGGTGCCGTCGAGGTCGGTGGCGACCAGCCGGTAGGGCAGGCCGCCACCGCCGGGGGAGGCGAGGCTGGGGCTGATGGTGCTCATGGGCCTTACGTCTCCCGGGAGTTGCGGGTGGTGCTGGGTGGTGCGGGCCGGGTTACTTGACCGGTTCGAGGACGGTCCGCCCGCCGAGGTACGGCCGCAGCGCCTCGGGCAGGACGACCGAGCCGTCGGCCTGCTGGTGGTTCTCCAGGATCGCCACGATGGTGCGCGGGACGGCGACCAGGGTGCCGTTCAGGGTGGCGAGCGGGCGGGTCTTGCCCTCCTCGCGCATCCGGATCGCCAGCCGGCGGGCCTGGTACTCGGTGGTGTTGGAGGTCGAGGTGACCTCGCGGTACTTGCCCTGGGTGGGGATCCACGCCTCGATGTCGAACTTGCGCGCGGCCGAGGCGCCGAGGTCGCCGGAGGCGACGTCGATCACCCGGTACGGCAGCTCCAGCGCGTTGAGGAAGTCCTTCTCCCACTGGAGCAGGCGGCGGTGCTCGTTCTCCGCGTCCTCGGGGGTGGTGAAGACGAACATCTCCACCTTCTCGAACTGGTGGACGCGGATGATGCCGCGGGTGTCCTTGCCGTAGGTGCCGGCCTCGCGGCGGAAGCAGGACGAGTAGCCGGCGTAGCGCAGCGGCAGCTTGTCGGCGTCGAGGATCTCGTCCATGTGGTACGCGGCGAGCGGGACCTCGCTGGTGCCGACCAGGTACCGGTCGTCCTCGGCGAGGTGGTACACGTTCTCGGCGGCCTGGCCGAGGAAGCCGGTGCCGTCCATGGCGGCCGGGCGGACCAGGGCCGGGGTGATCATCGGGGTGAAGCCGGCCGCGGTGGCCTGGGCGATCGCCATGTTGACCAGGGCGAGCTCCAGCAGCGCGCCGACGCCGGTCAGGTAGTAGGAGCGGGCACCGGCGACCTTGGCGCCGCGCTCGGTGTCGATCGCGCCGAGGATCTGGCCGAGCTCGACGTGGTCGCGGGGCTCGAAGCCCTCGGCGGCGAAGTCGCGCGGGGTGCCGATCTCCTCGAGGGTGACGAAGTCCTCCTCGCCGCCGACCGGGGCGGCCGGGTCGATGAGGTTCGCCAGCGAGCGGAGCAGGCGGTCGGCCTCCTCCTTGGCCGCGCCCTGTTCGGCGTCGGCGGCCTTGACCTCGGCGGCCAGGTCCTTGGTGCGCTGCAGCAGGGCGGCCTTCTCGTCGCCCTTGGCCTGGGCGACCTGCTTGCCGAGCACCCGCTGCTCGTTGCGCAGTTCGTCGAAGCGGCTGCCCGAGGACCGGCGCCGTTCGTCGGCGGAGAGGAGGGCGTCGACCAGGTCGACGTCCTCGCCACGGACGCGCTGCGAGGCGCGCACTCGGTCAGGGTCCTCACGGAGCAGGCGAAGGTCAATCACAGGCCCAAGCGTACCGGGCGACCGTTCCTCCACCAGTACGGCATTTCCCCTGGGGATAACTCCCCCGATCCTGTGGATAACTTCTGTGGGGAACGCTCCGCCGCCGGGTTATCCACAGGCCCGACCCCTGGCCTGTGGATCCAAGGGGAGGGTGGCCCTCCGTGTGAACGAACCAGGGAATTGAGGTTTCAAACCTCAATCAACCTTCCCGAGTGAGGGAATTGAAGCACTCGGACGGGTGATTTGCCGGCAACCGGGTGACTCTGGTCCGATTGGTCATCTCTGCGACGCAAACCGATGGTCCGACCAGTTCTGGGCAATGGCTATACCGGTTTGTCGACTCTCCCCCGGCCTGTGGATAACTCGGGGCTGTGGACAGCGGGGAGCCCTGTGGACAGCGGCCCCCGGCCCCGGGCCGCCTGTGGACGACGGACGGGGCCGTCCGCCCCGCCCTGTCGACCCGATCCAAAACAGTCGGAAAAGGTCGGAAAGACAAAAGATGCAATCAGGGTGTCCGGACGGCTGCGGAGGTCGGGGATGCCCCGCGGGCCTCAGATGTTCCCGCGGCCGTCGAGGGCGCGGGAGAGCCAGTCCGCCGCCGAGGAGAAATCCTCGTCCGAGGTCCCCGGCCGCCGGTGGGTGGACTCCTGCCGGTCGGCGCGCGGATAGGAGCCCAGGTACCGCACCTGCGGGCAGATCCGCTTGAGCCCCATCATCGCCTCGCCGACCCGGCGCTCGGACAGGTGGCCCTCGCAGTCGATCAGGAAGCAGTAGCTGCCCATGCCCTCGCCGGTCGGGCGGGACTCGATCCGCATCAGGTTGACCCCGCGCACCGCGAACTCCTGGAGCAGCTCCAGCAGCGCGCCCGGGTGGTCGTCCGGCAGCCAGACCACCATCGAGGTCTTGTCCGCGCCGGTCGGCGAGGAGACCCGGCCCGGACGGCCGACCAGCACGAACCGGGTGGCCGCGCTCTTGGCGTCCGCGATCTCCTTGACCAGCGGCTCCAGCCCGTAGATCGGCGCCGCGAACTCCCCGGCGAACGCGCCGTCGTAGCGGCCCTCGGAGACCAGCCGGGCGCCGTCCGCGTTGGAGGCGGCCGACTCCCACTTCGCCTCCGGCAGGTTGGCCGCCAGCCAGCGCCGCACCTGCGGCTGGGCCACCGGGTGGCTGGTCACCGTCTTGATCCCGGACAGCTCGGTGCCCGGTCGCACCAGCAGCGCGAAGGTGATCGGCAGCAGCACCTCACGGTAGATCATCAGCGGTGCGCCGGAGGCGAGTTCGTCGTTGGTCGCGGTGACCGCGCCCTCCACCGAGTTCTCGATCGGGACGAACGCCCCGGACGCCTCCCCGCCGCGCACCGCGTCCAGTGCCAGCGCCACCGAGGACAGCGGCACCAGTTCCCGGGTCGCCGCCTCGGGCAGGGTGTGCAGGGCCGCCTCGGTGAACGTGCCGGCCGGTCCGAGGTAGGTGTAGCGGGTGGCCGACATGATGCCTCCGTGGGAATCTCGGTGCTGCGCGGGCGGAGTGTGCCGAAGCAGTCACCCTAACGACTCCGCGGCCCCGGCAGGAAAGCGTTCCACCGACCGGAACCGCGGCGGTGCGTCCCGGTGAATCCGGGGGAACTACCCCTCCAACAACTGCTGTCCGAGGTAGCCGCCGGGCGGCGGGCCCGGTGGCAGCGCGTACAGGCCGCCGGCCTCGTGCCGCAGGAAGCGGGAGAGGCCGTCGCCCCGGGAGAGCTTGCGCTGCACCGGGGTGAAGCCCTTGCGCGGGTCGGCCTGGAAGGCGAGGAAGAGCAGCCCGGCGTCCGGGGAGCCGTCCGGCAGCAGCCCGTCGTGGTACGAGAAGCCGCGGCGCAGCATCGCCGCCCCGCCGTTGGCCGCCGGGGCGGCGACCCGGATGTGCGCGTCGGCGGGGATCGCCAGGGTGCCGTCCGGGCCCTGCGCGGCGAGGTCGACCGGGGACCGCTCGCCGGCCCCGGCGGGTGCGCCGAGCGGGGCGCCGTCCGACTTGCGCCGCCCGATCACCCGCTCCTGCCGGTCCACCGGAAGCGCCTCCCAGTGGTCCAGCAGCATCCGGATCCGCCGGAACACCAGGTACGAGCCGCCGGCCAGCCAGCCCGGGTGGTCGCCGCCGGCGGCGCAGAACACCGTGGCGGCGAAGCCCTCCTCGTCCGGCCGGGGGTTGTTGGTGCCGTCGATCTGGCCCATCAGATTGCGTCCGGTCACCGGCCGCGCGGCGGCGCCGGGGGTGCGGGCGAAGCCGGCCGACTGCCAGCGCAGCGCCGCCGTCCCGGCCGCGAGCCGCTGCAGCACCCGCAGGGCGTGCACGGCGACCAGGGCGTCGTCCGCGCCGATCTGGACGAACAGGTCGCCGTCGCCGCGGGCCGGGTCGAGCGCGTCGCCGGGGAAGGCGGGCAGCGGTTCGAGCCCGGGCGGGCGGCGGTCGGCCAGCCCGGCCTTGTCGAACAGGGCGGCGCCGAAGCCGACCGTGACGGTGAGCGAGCAGGGCCCGGCGTCCAGCGCGACCTGGCCGTCGAACTCCTCGGCCGGCTCCCCTGCGGTCAGCCGCTCGGCCGCCTTCGTCCAGCGCTGCAGCAGGGTGCGCAGCCCGTCCCGACCGACGCCCACGGCCAGGTCGAAGGCGGCGAGCTGGACCCTGGCCTGTGCCGGGTCGGTGATCCCGGCCTGGTGCTCGCCGCGGAACGGCACCCGGGCGGAGCCCAGCGTCCCGCCGGACGGGCCCGCCGCGTCCGCCGTCCCGCCCGGCCGGCCGTCCAGGGCGACGGCCCCGGCGACGCCCGCGCCGGCGCCGGCTAGCAGTCCGGCCCCGGCGGTGCCGAGCAGCGCCCGCCGGGTGAAGCCCGCGGGTCCCGCCGGACCCGATCCGTGGTCCGGCGGACCCGACCCGTGGTCCGCCGGGCCGGGCTCCGCCGCAACGGGCTCCGTGGATGTGTCCGTCATCCCGCTCACCCGATCCTGAACTGCTGGGTCGGAGTGGTCTGGTCGATGTCGGAGGAGCGGATCTGCACCGACACCACCCAGTTGCCCGCCAGCGGGAGCTGCGCGGTGCCGATCCAGTGGCCGGTGCCCTCCGGGGTGAGCGCGACCGGCAGCGGGCCGAGGTCGCGGTCCGGCAGGGTGAAGGCGAGCTCCACCTCGGGGACGTCCACCGGCTGCCCGTCCGCGCCCGCGAGCGCGAGCGTCACCTCGTTCGGCCCGGTCCGGGCGGGGTTGAGGGTGACGGTCGCGGTGCCCTTGGCGTTCGGCGTCCGGCCCTTGGTGTCGTACGGGAGCTTGAGCTCGACGGTGCGGCCCGGCTCGGTCTGCGGCGCCACCGGGGCCCCGCCGGCCGCCGGAGCGGCGGCCGCCCCGGCCTTGAGCTCGCCCGCGACCCGTCCGGGCGGGGAGTTGGTGAGCATCGTGGTGACCACCAGCACCGCCACCGCGACCAGCGCCTCGACCAGCACCGAGCGGCGCAGCCCGGCCCGGGTCGGGGTCAGCCCCCGGTCGCGTCCGGCGCTCCGCAGGGCGGCCCGCTGGCGCTCCAGCTGCGCCTGCCGGACCGGGTCCTCGCTGTGCGTCGCCACGGCGACCGGTTCCGGCAGTTCGGCCGGTGCGACCTCCACCGACTCGGCCGGGGCCGAGCGCAGCCGGGCCAGCCAGGAGCGGGAGATCCAGGCGACGCCGAGCATCGCGACCACGCAGCCGCTCTTCACCAGCAGCAGCCGCCCGTACTCGGTGCCGGTCAGCGCGCCCCAGCTGCCCAGGCCCCGCCAGGACTGGTAGATCCCGGTGGCGGCCAGCACGGCCACCGAGCCGAAGGCGATCCTGGAGAAGCGGTCCACCACCTCGGCGCCGACGCCCTCGCGCAGCGCGACCAGCAGCGCGGCCAGCCCGCCCAGCCAGAGCGCCATGGCGAGCAGGTGCAGGATGCCGAGCGGCAGCGCCAGCCAGACCTGGATGCCCACCGAGGCGTGGTCGGCGCCGACCCAGGTCGCCGAGAGGGCGACCGCCAGCACCAGCCCGGCCACGCCGAGCCCGAGCCGGACCTCGCGCTGCGGCCGTTCGGCGGCCCGCCGCTCCAGCTCGCGCAGCTCGGCGGCCTCGGCGTCCTCCTCGGACACCGCGAGACCGGCGGAGCCGTCGGCGTCCTCGGAGCCCTTGGAGCCCTCGGAGCCGTCCTCGTCCCGCGGCTTCGGGACGACCGGCCGCGGCGGCTGCCCCAGCTGCCCGACCAGCAGCGACAGGAACACCCCGCCCGCCGCGAGCAGCAGCAGCCGGGCGGCCAGCGCGGTGCCGATCCGCTCGTCCAGCGTGGCGCGCATCAGCGACAGGTCGAAGGCCTGCCCGATCCCCGAGCCGCGCTCGTACGGGCCGCGCAGCATCAGCACGGCGACGGTGGAGACCAGCAGCGCCGTCCAGCCGGTCATCAGCAGCCGCTGCACCCGGCGCCGGGCGGTGCCGGCCGGCCAGCAGATCAGGACGAAGGCGGCGACGCCGACCAGCAGCGCGAACGCGGTGTACGCGACGGTGCGCCCGGTCCCGTACAGGAAGGCGACCAGGCCGTCGGCCTCCGCGCCCTGCAGCGCGGTCGCCGACACCGAGGTGTCCGAGGGCGCGCCGATGGAGAAGGTGAACGCCCCGCCGACCGGGTGCGAGTCGTCCGAGACCGCCCGCCAGGCCACCGTGTACGTGCCGTTGGCGAGCCCGCCGCGCAGCCCGACCCGGGCGGTGTTGCCCTTGCCGTCGGCGTGCGCCGGGTTGCCGGTGTCCACGGCCTGGCCGGCCGGGTCGAGCACCCGGACGGAGTCGCCGGAGAGCGAGACGGACTCGCTGAAGGTCAGCGTCACCGCCTGCGGGGCGGTGGCGACGACCGAGTTCTGCCGCGGGTCGGTGGAATCCAGGGTGGCGTGCGCGGAGGCCGGACCGGCGCCCGCGAGCATCAGCGCGAGCAGCGCGCCGAGCATTCCGAGCACCCCGGCGATCCGGCGGTGGGTGGCCTTCTCCAGGCCGGCCGACTGCATGGTGGCGGTCCCCTTAACTCTGGCTGGGCCGGTAGGTGAGCTCCTTGACCGGAACCTTGACGGAGATGGTGCCGGACTTGGCGAAGGTGAGGTCGAGCTCCAGCTCGTCGCCGAGGGCCGGGGTCTTCTGCCATCCCATGATCATGAGGTGGTTGCCGCCCCGGGCGAGCTGCAGGGTGCCGTGCGCGGGGACGTCGAGACTGTCCACCTGCTCCATGGTCGACGCGGTCGAGCGGTGCATGGTGACCGACCCGGCGGCCGGGCTGGTCACCTTGAGCAGCTCGTCCTGTCCGCCGTCGTTGCGGACGGTCAGGTAGCCGGCCGCCATGCCGCCGGCCGGGGGCAGCGGGATGTAGGAGTCGGCGACGCTGAGCCTGGCCGGGCCGCCGGCGGCACCGTCCTGCCCGCCCGTGCCGCCGCCCGTCCCGCAGGCGGCCAGGATGGCGCCGCCGCCCAGGGCCGTCGCGACGACGGCACCGAGCAGGGCGGTGCGGCGGAAGCGGCCGGTTCCGGTCTGCACCGAGGTCACGCCGCGACCCCCTTGGCGAGCAGCGGCAGGTCGTGCTCGTAGGTCTTCTCCTCGGTGCCGCTCATGTAGAGCACGTGCGCCTTGTCGTCCGAGGGGAGGAAGGCCAGCACCTGCGCGCCGTGGGTGGAGGTGACCGTGCCGTCCCCGTTGACCACCGGGTCCTCGATCATGATGCCGAGCGACTTGGCCGCGGTCTTCACCTTGGCCAGGTCCCCGGTGAGGCCTATGAAGTCGCTGCCCATCGAGTCCAGCCAGGTGCGCAGCACCTGGGGGGTGTCGCGCTGCGGGTCGGTGGAGACGAAGACGACGTTGACCTTCTGCCGGTCCGCCTCGGGCAGCGCCTTCATCGCGACGCCGATGTCGCCCATGGTGGTCGGGCAGACGTCCGGGCAGCTGGTGTAGCCGAAGAACAGCAGGGTGGCCTTGCCGTTGGTCTGCTGCCGCAGGTCGAAGGGCCGGCCGGAGGTGTCGGTCAGCTGGAGGTCCGGCTTCTCGAAGTTCTTGGCGAGCTTGGTGCCCTGGTACGGGGTGTCCTCCTTCTGCCGGGTGACCTTGGCGACGGTGGAGTCGCCGCCGGAGGAGCCGCAGGCGGAGAGGGTCAGGGCGGCGGCCAGTGCCAGGGCGGCCGCGCCGGCCAGGCGGGTGGTGCGGGTGGTGCGGGGCATGCGAGTTCCGATCGTGCGCGGTGGGCCGCCGGCGGGGCCGCACCCGTCCTGCGGGTGCGGCGCCGCCGGCGCGGGGGTCAGGAGGCGGAGCCGCCGTTCTTGCGGCGCAGGCCGAGCACGCCGACGGCGGTGCCGATCACACCGACCACGATGCCGACCACGCCCAGGGTGCGGGCGGTGGAGTCGCTGGACTTGGTGTCGCCGGTGGAGGCGGCGTGGTCGGAGCTGTCCCCGTGGGCGCCCGCGGCCGGGGACGCGGTGACGCCGTGGCCGTCGCCCTCGGCGGCCTTGGTGAGCTTCAGGACGGGGGCGGGCTTGGCCGGCTCGGGCTGGCCGTCCTTGGACTCGTCGATCCAGCGGGCGATGTCGCCGTTGTCGTAGGTCTGGAGGGTCTTGAAGACCAGGCTGTCGGTGTCGGTCGGCAGCGGGCCGAGCGAGACCCGGAACTCCTGGAACTGGCCGGGGGCGATCTTGGTGCCGGCGTCGGCGGTCCAGGTGATCTTGGAGACGGCTTCGGTGACGTCGTTGCCGTGCACCTTGATCGGCTTGTCGAGCTTGGCCTTCTCGACCGCGGCGGTCCAGCCCGGCAGCGGCAGGGTCCGGACCGAGGCCAGCGGGTGGTCCAGCGGGAGGTTGACCTCCAGCTTCACCGTGCCCGCGGTGTCGCTCTCGTTCGGCACCCGGAAGTCGACGGCCGTGTAGCCGCCCTGGGCGGCCGCGCCCGGGTTCACGGTGACGTGCGCGAAGGCGGGGCCGGCCAGCGCCACCACGGAGGCGGCGGCGGTGAGGGCGACGGCGGCGAGACGACGGGTGGGAAGGGAACGCATGATGCGGGTCTCCGATCGGAGCTCGGCGGCAGCCGGTACCGGGCGACGGACACGATCCGTACCGCGGGGGCCGCGCGTGGGGAGGTGGGGGCAGAGCCTCGGGCCGCCCCGGTGGTCGGGGGAACGGCCGGACGGTGCGCACACCGGCACCCGACGCGGCCGCAGGGCCGCCGGGAGACGCCGGTCAGTACGCGAGGGCCCCGCACGGCGGACCGCGCCGCACCACGCTGTGCCGCAGCACCGCACCCGTCGGGAACAGGCTCTCCCCGCCCCGGGCACCGAACCGGCGGGCCGGGCCCGCCACGCCGAACAGACCGCGCAGCAGCGCGGCCACCAGCGCGAACGCCGTGCGCAACGGCGCCGCCCAGTGCTCCCGGGCCGCCGTGGCGGCCACCCGCAGCAGCCGCCACAGCGCCGCCTCGCCGCGCCGCAGCCACCAGCCCGCGACCAGTGCGGCACCCAGGTGCCCGGCCAGCATCGACGGCGTCATGCCGAGGACACCGGCCTGCCACCAGGGCGCGGCGGCGAACGCGTGCGGATCCAGGCCCGCGGAGGAGACCAGCTGCTCCGCGGACGGGCCGCCGGACAGGCCGAGCAGCGTGCCGGGGCGCGCCTCGTTGCAGATCAGCCGACCGGCCACCTGCGGCACGGTCAGCGGCCCGGGGCCGCCGTGGTGCATGCCCGGCATGGAGCCGTTGAAGCCGTTGAAGCCGTGGAAGAGACAGTGCAGCCCGAGCTGCCCGGCACCCAGCGCCCCGGCGATGCCCGCCAGCGAACGCTCCCGCCCGCCGCAGACCGCCGCGAACGCCAGCACCGCGGCGAAGCCCAGCGCCAACGCGGTCGGCGGCACGTTCCCGCCCCCCGCCAGGGCGTGCCCGGCGGCCGCTATCAGGGTGCAGACCAGCGCGAACGGGACCGCCCGGGCAAGCCGCAGGTCCCAGGCGGCGGACCCCACCGGCTGAGCCGGTCCGGGGGCGCCCGGGAGCGGGGCGGCGGCGAGGGCAGTCATGGCCGGGCCATCCTCTCATTGCGTACGCCGCCGACACGGGCAGGGTGGGAAATCCCTACGAATGCCCCTTTCGGCGGCGGCGTGCGAGGGGGCGTACGCGTCGCCCGGCACAGACCCCGTCCCCCGGTCCATCCGCCGAACGGGCGGTAGCGGCCCCCGGGCACGGTTCACCCGCGAATCGCCCGGAGATACCTAGTTGTATGTGGAGCCGCAGCCAGGAGGGACCTCCCGTGGACATCTGGTGGACTCTGCACCTCAAGCGCGACCCGGCCAGCGTCCCGCTGGCCCGGCGCATCCTGCTCGGTGCGATGGCGACCGCGGGCGTCGACCCGCAGATCGCGGACGACCTCGGCGTCGCCCTCACCGAGGCCTGCGCCAACGCCGTCGAGCACGGCGCCACCGGGCGGCCCGACGACGGCTTCCAGGTCACCGCCTCGATCTGCGGCGACCGGCTGCGGATCGAGGTCACCGACTCCGGACCCGGCCTGCCCGCGCCCGCTCCCGCCGGAGCCGCCGCTCCCGCCGCCGTCCGCCGCCC
>NZ_JBHVJT010000108.1:0-7483 GCF_042798815.1 Kitasatospora sp. NPDC057738
GTGCGGGCCTCGGCGATCACGGCAAACCCGCCTGATCGGTTTCGGACACCGGGCCCGCCCGCGGGGGCCCGCTCGCCGGCCGGCCCGGCCGTTGCGGAAACGGATGCGCTCGGGCCGTCCAGGGCGGCCATCGCGGGATGTGCGCCGGACCGTGCGCCGACCAGCGCCGTCGCGTAGCCCGGCATCCCCGCTGCCGTCTTCCGGAGCGGCCCGTCGGAGCGGAGGCCCGGTAGGGGCGAGGGCGCGTTCCGTGCGGCGAGGACCTGGCCGACCGCCTCCGGCAGACCGGCCGCCTTCAGCGTCGGCCGGTAGCCGCTCTCCGCCCACGGCCGCCCGTGGTGCAGCCAGACGCTGCGCAGCCCGGTCAGTTCGGCACCGGCGATGTCGGCGGGTGCGTGGTCCCCGATCATCCAGGTGTGTTCGGCCCAGTCCCCGGTGGGTGCGACGCCGCACCGTTGGGCGGCCATCTCGAAGATCAGCGGGTCCGGTTTGACGCAGTCGGCCTCCTCGGAGATGACCCAGCCGTCGACCAGCGGGCCCAGTCCGGTCCGCCGGATCTTCTCCAACTGCGGCCGGGTGCCGCCGTTGCTGACGATCCCGAGCGTCCACCCGGCCGCCCGGGCGGCTCGCAGCGCCTCGATGTTTCTGGGCGGGCAGTGGATGTGGGAGTTGATGCCGCGTCGGTAGTGGGCAATCAGGAAGTCGGCCGAGACGTCCAGCCCGTAGCGGCGCCGGACCGCCGACAGTACGGTGCTGCGCGGAACGTATCCGCCGCCGTCGAGGGTGACGAACCACTCGAGGTCGCCCGGCGGGAGATCGTGTTCGGACAGGAAGTCCTGCGCCCAGGCCCGATAGGCGGCGTCCCGGGGCAACAGGGTGTTGTCGAGGTCGAACAGGAGCAGGGGCATGCCAAGCATGGTGCCAGCGGCCGAGCCTATGCACCTGGCAAATGCCAGACGGCGTCGCGAAGCCGTACGGAGTGGCCGAAACGGCCTCCGTACGCCTGCGGCGGGCGGTGACGCGCGGGCCGTCCGGGGCTGTTGGGGCAGGTCGGACGTCACGGTTCGCGATGCGCCGCAACGGATCGTCGCCGATCCATGACAGTCCGGTCACGGTGTCCCGTGGGGCTGTTGCGCCGCCCGGTCCGCTCAGTCAAGCTCCAGGGAACCTCCTTTCCGGAGGGGGCGCGATCGCCTGTGGGCGGGGCGCACTGCCTCGGCGGGCGCATCCCCCTTTCGCGGGAACAACGTCGCTCAGGGGCTTCCTCGCTGGGCGGGGCCCCAGGCCCGTCGTACTCTGAAAGGAACAGGTCACATACGGTGCTGCGCGGCGCAGACCGACGTCATCCCGTGGGCGGGCCTGCTGCCCGGGCAGCGTTGTTCTCCTCTCCTGTCGGCCCCTCTCCATCGAAGAGCCGTGAGCCATGGCTGGTTTTGAGCCTCCCCGACCGGTCGAACCGGACACGCCCCGCAGCGTGGGCCCGGCGGGCGGGTCTGCCTGCGACCGTCCCGACGGACCGGCCGAAGTCCGCGCCGACCGGCGCGGTGACGACGGCCGTGATCGCCGCAGTGGCCGCCTCGGTGAGGGCCGCGAAGGCGGTCCCGACGACGACCGTGACGACGGCCGCGACGGTGGCCACGACGCTGGCCACGGCCACGGTCGCCGGGACGGCGGCGCGGGCGGGTCTGTCGGCCCGCGAGCCGATGAACGAGTCGATGGACGAGCTGACGCGCGCGCCGAGGCCCCGGGTCGCGTCCCGGGCGTACGGACGGGACGCGAGCGAGCCGACGCCGCCGAGGAACCCGATGCGGCCGGAGCGGCCCGCGCGGTCCAGCCGACCGGCGTGGCGCAGCCGACCGACGCCCGGCCGGCCGAGCCAGGGGAGTCCGGCCCGGGGCGTGACGGCCCGCCGGGCTTCGCGCGCGCTCTTCGCGGCCTCGCCCGTCGGGGCAGCCTCGCCCGCCGTGAGCGCCAGGGGCCCCGCCAGCGGCGTGGCGAACCCCCGGCCGACCCTGCCGGGTCTCCGGTGACGGGCCGCCTGGGCCCGGGCGCCGAGCGTCCGGAGGCGGCTGCCGGCGCGGCCGGCCCGCTGGGTGGCCACGCCGAGCCGTCCGGGCAGGAAGCCCCGGCGCCGTCCCTCGACCCGGTGTTCCAGCACGGTGTGGTGGTCGGCTTCGACGGCTCGCTGTCGAGCGAGCGCGCTCTCGCCTACGCCGTCGGCATGGCGCGCCGTTCGCAGTGCGGTCTGGTGATCGTGCACGTCGCCAACCGTCTGCCCGCCACTGTCTGGGCAGGCTGCGAGCCACCCGTCTTCGTCGACCTCCCCGACCACCGGACCGAGGTCCTCGGACTGGAGCTCGCCTGCGCGGACTTCCTCACCGGGGTGCCGTGGATCCTGGTCGAGCGCGGCGGGGACATCTGCCACGAGATTGAGGAGGTCGGTCGTGAGTACGCCGCCGACGCGATCGTCGTCGGCACGACGCACGGCCTGCTCGGCAAGATCTTCGGCTCGGTCTCCGGACGGCTGGCGCGGCGGGCCAACCGTCCGGTGATCGTGATCCCCTGAGGCCTCTCGTTCCCGAGGCTTCTCACGAAGCCTCCCCGAGGTCTCCTCCTGCTGCCTCCTCCATCGTCGGGCTCCCCCAACTCTGTGCGCGGGGAAGCGCGTTGAGTGGTACGTGACCCGGTGGGCGCGGCTCAGGAGGTGACCGTCAGGGTGTGGTCGTCACGAACCGACGCCGAGTTCCCGGGCGATGAGCATGCGCTGGACCTCGGACGTGCCCTCCCCGATTTCCAGGATCTTGCAGTCGCGCCAGAAGCGGGCGACCGGGAATTCGTTCATGAAGCCGTACCCGCCGTGGATCTGGGTCGCCTCGCGGGCGTTGTCGACGGCGGCCTCGGACGAGTACAGCTTCGCGATCGCGGCCTCCTTCTTGAACGGTTCACCGTGCAGCAGCCGGGAAGCGGCGTCCCGCCAGGCCAGGCGGGAGGTGTGGGCGCGCAGCTCCATGTCGGCAAGCTTGAACTGGATGGCCTGGTTGGCGCCGATCGGCCGGCCGAAGGCCCGGCGCTCGCCGGCGTACTTCACGGACTCGTCGACGCAGCCCTGGGCCAGGCCGGTGGCCAGGGCCGCGATCGCGATGCGGCCCTCGTCGAGGATCCGCAGGAACTGGGCGTAGCCTCGGCCACGCTCGCCCAGCAGGTTGGCCGCGGGAACGCGGCAGTCGGTAAAGGACAGTTCGCGGGTGTCGGATGCGTTCCACCCGACCTTCGAGTACTTCTTCGAGACCTGGAATCCGGGGGTCCCGGTGGGCACGATGATGGAGGAGATCTCCCGCACAGGCGAGCGGAATTCGCCCTCTTCACTCGAACGAGCGATCGGTTCGGTGAGTGCGGTGACGGTGACCAGGCCGGTGATGTCGGTACCGGAGTTGGTGATGAAGCACTTGGTCCCGTTGATGACCCACTCGTCGGTGGCCTCGTCGTAGCGCGCCGTGGTGCGGGTGGCCCCCGCGTCCGACCCGCCCTCCGGCTCGGTGAGGCCGAAGGCGCCGAGAAGTTCGCCGGAGGTCAGCCGGGGCAGCCACTCGCGCTTCTGCTCCTCGGTGCCGAACCGGTGGATCGGCATCGCGCCGAGCGAGACGGCGGCCTCCAGGGTGATCGCCACCGAGGAGTCGACGCGGGCGAGTTCCTCCAGGGCGAGGCCCAGGGCGAAGTAGTCCCCGCCCATGCCGCCGTACTCCTCCGGGAAGGGCAGGCCGAAGAGCCCCATCCGCCCCATCTCCCGGACGATCTCGTAGGGGAACTCCTCCCGCTCGTAGAACCCGCCGATCTTCGGCGCCACCACGTCCTGGGCGAACTCGGCGACGGTGCGCCGCAGTTCCTCGTACTCGCTGCTGAGCCTGTGGTCGAGCATGGTGATCCTCCTGGCGCCCGGCCGGGTCGGCCGCGGACGTGAGCGGGGTGACCGGCGCCCGTCGGACGGTGTGACGGACGCGCGGTGTGATGTGAGGGACGGGTGTCGGGCGGTGCGGGTGGTGCGCGGCGCCGGCCGGGTTGCGGGCGGTCGGCGCCGGGACGGGTGCGGGCGGGTCAGCTCCCGGTGGAGCCGAGCAGCGCCTGGACGGCGCGGGAGGGACTCGGGCGGCCGAGGCGCTCGGCCATCCAGCCGCTGGTCGCGACGAGCGCGCGCAGGTCGACGCCGGTCCGGATGCCGAGTCCGTGCAGCATCCAGACCAGGTCCTCGGTGGCCAGGTTGCCGGTGGCGCTCTTCGCGTACGGGCAGCCGCCCAGGCCGCCCGCCGAGGCGTCCACGGTGGTGACGCCCTCGCGCAGTGCCGCCAGGGTGTTGCTGAGCGCCTGGCCGTAGGTGTCGTGGAAGTGCACCGCGAGCCGGTCGACCGGGACGCCGGCCCGCTCGAAGCCCGCCAGCAGGGCGGTGACCTGGCCCGGAGTGGCCACCCCGATGGTGTCGCCGAGGCTCAGCTCCGCGCAGCCCTGCTCCAGCAGCTGCACGCCGTACCGGACCACCTGGTCGACCGGGACGGGGCCCTCCCACGGGTCGCCGAAGCACATCGAGAGGTAGCCGCGGACCGCGACCCCGGCCTCGGTGGCCCGGGCCACGACCGGGCGGAACATCGCCATGGCCTCGTCCGCCGAGCGGTTGAGGTTGCGGCGGGCGAAGGTTTCGGTGGCGCTGGCGAACACCGCGATGTCGGAGGCGTGATGGGCGAGCGCGCGGTCCAGGCCGCGCTCGTTGGGCACCAGCACCGGCAGCCGCAGGCCGGGGTGGCGCTCCGGCAGGCCGGCGAGCCGGGGGAACAGCTCCTCCGCGTCGGCCAGCTGCGGTACCCATTTCGGGTGAACGAAGCTGGTGGCCTCGACGGTGCGCAGCCCGGCGGCCGCGAGCCGGGCGATGAACTCGGCCTTCACCTCGACCGACACCGAGGACTTCTCGTTCTGCAGGCCGTCGCGCGGTCCGACCTCGTGGATCCGGACCGCCTCGGGCAGGCCGGGGGCGCGGACCGGGTCGGGCAGGCCCAGGTCGAGGGCGTCGGGCTCGCGGGCGGTGGCGGTCACGACCGGACCTCCGCGGGCTCGGCGGGGGCGGCGACCGGGTCGGCCGCCGCGTCCTCGCCCGCCGCGTCCTCGACCGGGGTGACCACGACCAGCAGGTCCTCCATCGCGACGGTGGCGCCGGCGGCGGCCCGCAGTTCGCTCACCACGCCGTCGTGCGGCGCGGCGATCACGTGTTCCATCTTCATGGCCTCCAGCACGAGCAGGGGCTGCCCCTTGCGGACCGTCTCGCCCGCCGTGGTCTTGACGACGGTCACGGTGCCGGGCATCGGGGCGGTGAGGGCTCCGTGGTGCGCCCCGGCCCCGGCGGCGCTCTCGACGACCGGGTCGTAGGCGTGCAGCGGCCAGGCGTCGCCCTCGATGCCGAGCCAGGTCACCGGTCCGGCGGCGAGGCCGGGGGTGGCGTCGGTGGCCAGCGAGAACGTGGTGCGGAGGCCGTCGACGGTCAGGTGCAGCCGGTCGCCGGCCAGGGTCGCGCGGGCGCGGTGCGCGGCGCCCTCGTCGAGCCGGAGCTCCACCTCGCGGGTGGTCCCGGCGGAATTGTCAGTGGCATCGGCTACGTTGCCCGCAGTGATCGAACGGATGCGCACCGCCACCGGGTCCTGGCCGGGGGTACGGAGTCGGTGGGTGGTCCAGGCGGGGGTGCCGCCCAGGCGCCAGCCGGAGGGAAGGGAGAACGGGTCGGTCCAGCCGTCGGGGTCGGCGGCCGGGGTGAGTTCCAGGTGCCGTGCCAGTGCGGCCGCGTAGTAGAGGAGGTGAGCGGGTGACGGCGCTTCGACCGCCGAGGTCGGGTCCGCCGCGGCCGCGTCCGGGGTGATCGCGTTCGCGGGGGAGTGCGGCGAGGTGAGCAGGGCCGGCTGCTCCTGGGCCGTCCGCTCCACCAGGCCGGTGTCCAATCGGCCGGCGGCGACCTCGGGGTGTGCGAGCAGTCGGCGCAGGAAGCCGGTGTTGGTGGTGATGCCCAGGATGCGGGTGTCGGCCAGCGCCGCGCGGAGCCGGCGCAGCGCGGTCGGGCGGTCGGGCCCGTACGCGATGACCTTGGCGAGCATGGGGTCGTAGGCGCTGGTGACGACGGTTCCGGCGGCCACTCCGGAGTCGACGCGGATGCCCTCGCCCCGGGGCTCGTCCAGGGTGAGGATGCGGCCGCCGGTGGGCAGGAAGTCCCGTTCCGGGTCCTCGGCACAGATGCGGGCCTCGATGGCGTGGCCCAGGAAGGAGACGTCGGACTGGGTGAAGGAGAGCGGTTCGCCGGCGGCGACGCGCACCTGCCACTCGACCAGGTCGAGCCGGGCCGAGTCCGCGCCGACCGCGACGGCGAGTTCGGTGACGGGGTGTTCCACCTGGAGACGGGTGTTCATCTCCATGAAGAAGAAGTCCCGAACCCCCTCGGCGTCGGAGGCGGCGGCGTCCGGGTCGATGCCGGGGACGATGAACTCCACGGTGCCGGCGCCGGTGTAGCCGCAGGACTCCGCGGCGCGGACGGCCGCGGCGCCCATCGCGGCGCGGGTCTCGGCATTGAGGAGAACGGAGGGAGCCTCTTCGATCACTTTCTGGTGGCGGCGCTGCAGGCTGCACTCGCGCTCGCCGAGGTGGACGGTGGTGCCGTGGGCGTCGGCCAGCACCTGCACCTCGATGTGGCGCGGCCGGTCGACCCAGCGCTCCAGCAGCAGGGTGTCGTCGCCGAAGGCGGTGCGGGCGACGCGGCGGGCGGCGGCGATCTCGGTGGGCAGGTCGGCGCGGTCCCGCACGAGCCGCATGCCCTTGCCGCCACCGCCGGCGGACGGCTTGAGCAGTACCGGGTAGCCGATCTCGTCGGCGGCGGCGACGAGTTGATCGTCGGTGGGCGCGGTGGCCCGGCTGCCGGGGACCACCGGGACACCTGCGGCCCGGACGGCCTCCTTGGCGTTGATCTTGTCGCCCATCAGCTCGACCGCACCGGGAGGAGGCCCGATGAAGGCGAGGCCCGCGTCGGCGCAGGCGCGGGCGAAGCCGGGATTCTCGGCGAGGAAGCCGTAGCCGGGGTGGACGGCCTGGGCGCCGGTGCGGCGGGCGGCGTCGAGGATCCGGTCGGTCCGCAGGTAGGTCTCGGCCGCCGAGCTGTCGCTGCGGTCGGCCGGGCCGAGCCGGACCGCGACATCGGCCTCGCGGACGTGCGGCGCGTCGGCGTCCGCGTCGCTGAACACGGCGACCGAGCGGATGCCGAGCCGCCGCAGGGTGCGGATCACCCGGAGGGCGATCTCGCCGCGGTTGGCGACCAGAACTGTGTCGAACATGGGAGGCGTTCCTCCGGGTCGAGGGGAGCCGTACGAAGGAGGTGGCGGTGGGCGGTCGGGGGGGGGAGAGAAAAATAGAAAGGGGAAAAAAGAAGGAAACAAACAAAAGGGAGGAGCGAGACGATGGAGGGAGA
>NZ_JBHVJT010000108.1:7493-21179 GCF_042798815.1 Kitasatospora sp. NPDC057738
GACTTGTTTCGAATGGGGGGGCTTTTCTCCGGGGGGGGGGGGAGAGGGGGGGGGGGGGGGGGGGGGGGGGGGGGGGGAGCGGGCAGGGGTGGGCCGGCGCCGCGGGGAGTCACACCCGGAAGGGAGGGGTCACGGACGCAGGGGTGACACGGGGCGGGATCACATGCGGAAGACGCCGTACGGAGCGGGCGGCGCCAGCGGGGCGTTGGCGCAGGCGGTGAGCGCGAGACCGACGACGGTGCGGGTGTCCATCGGGTCGATCACACCGTCGTCCCAGAGCCGGGCGGTGGCGTAGTAGGCGTTGCCCTGGCGCTCGTACTGCTCACGGACGGGGCGCTTGAACCCCTCCTCCGCCTCGGCCGGCCACTGCTCGCCGTGCGCCTCCAGCTGGTCGCGGCGGACGGTGGCGAGGACGGAGGCCGCCTGCTCGCCGCCCATCACGGAGATCTTGGCGCCCGGCCACATCCACAGGAAGCGAGGTGAGTAGGCCCGGCCGCACATCGAGTAGTTGCCGGCCCCGTACGAGCCGCCGACCACCACGGTCAGCTTCGGGACGCGGGTGCAGGCGACGGCGTTGACCATCTTGGCGCCGTGCTTGGCGATGCCGCCCGCCTCGTACTGCCGGCCGACCATGAACCCGGTGATGTTCTGGAGGAAGAGGAGGGGGATGCCGCGCTGGTCGCACAACTCGATGAAGTGGGCGCCCTTGACGGCCGACTCGGAGAACAGCACGCCGTTGTTGGCGACGATGCCGACCGGGTGGCCGTGGATCCGGGCGAAGCCGGTGACCAGGGTGGCGCCGTACTCCGCCTTGAACTCGGCGAACCGGCTGCCGTCCACCAGGCGGGCGATCACCTCGCGCACGTCGTAGGGCGTGCGCGGGTCGACCGGCACGGCGCCGTACAGGCCCGCCGGGTCGACGGCCGGCGGCTCGACCGGGGTGAGCGGCCACGGCCTGGCCTCGCGCGGGCCGAGCCCGGCGACGATGGTGCGGACGATGGAGAGGGCGTGGGCGTCGTCCTCGGCCAGGTGGTCCGTCACGCCGGAGGTGCGGGAGTGCAGCTCGCCGCCGCCCAGCTCCTCGGCGGTGACCACCTCACCGGTGGCGGCCTTCACCAGCGGCGGGCCGCCCAGGAAGATCGTGCCCTGGTTGCGGACGATCACGGCCTGGTCGCTCATCGCCGGGACGTACGCGCCACCGGCCGTGCACGAGCCGAGCACCGCGGCGATCTGCGGGATGCCCGCGGCGGAGAGCCTGGCCTGGTTGTAGAAGATCCGGCCGAAGTGGTCCCGGTCCGGGAAGACCTCGTCCTGCATCGGGAGGAAGGCGCCGCCGGAGTCCACCAGGTAGACGCAGGGCAGCCGGTTCTCCAGCGCGACCTCCTGGGCGCGCAGGTGCTTCTTCACCGTCATCGGGTAGTAGGTGCCGCCCTTGACGGTGGCGTCGTTGGCGACCACCACCACCTCGCGACCGGCGACCCGGCCGATTCCGGCGATCACCCCGGCCGCGGGCGCCGCGCCGTCGTACATCCCGTCGGCGGCCAGCGGGGCCAGCTCCAGGAAGGGGGAGGCCGGATCGAGCAGGGTGTCCACCCGGTCGCGGGGCAGCAGCTTTCCGCGGGAGGTGTGCCGGGCGCGGGCCTTGGCACCGCCGCCCAGGGCGGCCGCGTCGAGCTTCGCGCGCAGCTCGTCGACCAGGGCCCGGTGCGCTTCGGTGTTCGCGCGGTAGGCCTCGGAGCCCGGGTCGACGGAGCTGCCGAGCCGGGGCGCCGGTGCGGCGGCCGCGGACGGTGCGGCGCCGGGCGCGGCAGTGCCGGCCGCTGCGCCGAGCCGGAAGCCGGTGGATGTTCCGGCGGTTGAGATGACCATTCCCAAGAGCTCCCTTGCCCTCGGCACCAGGTGGGCAGCCGGGTGCGTCCGCCCGTGATCGCCACGTTAATTAACGTTAACTTACGCGCCCAGGTTAACGGCCGATAACCCGACTGTCTACGATGGACGGCATGCCGAACGTCCCCGCCGCCTCCGCGCTCCCCCGCCGCGACCAGATCCGCCGGGAGGCCGCGAGGCTGTTCGCGGCCCGGGGCTTCCTCGGCGTGGGGGTGGACGAGATCGGCAAGGCGGTCGGGATCAGCGGCCCCGGGCTCTACCGCCACTTCGCCGGCAAGGACGCGATGCTCGCGGACCTGCTGATCGGCATCAGCGAGCGCCTGCTGGACGAGGGGCGCCGCCGGGCCGGTGGCGGCGAAGGCCCGGCCGCCGCGCTGGACGCGCTGATCAGCGGCCACGTCGACTTCGCCCTGGGCGACCGGGACCTGATCACCCTGCACGACCGGGAACTGCTGAACCTCAAGGAGGAGGACCGGCGCACCGTCCGCCGGCTCCAGCGCGGCTACGTCGAGCTGTGGGTGGACGTGGTCCGGCAGGCCTACCCGCCGCTGGCCGGCCCCGCCGCCGAGCCGGTGGCGCGGGCCGCCGTGCACGCCGTCTTCGGCCTGATCAACTCGACCCCGCACAGCCTCGGCCCGAACCCCGACCACGGCGAGCGCGTCGCCCTCCAGCGCGACGGCATGGCCGCCCTGCTCCACGCCCTCGCCCACGGCGCGTTCGCGGCGGCCGCGGAATCGGCAGGCGTCCCCGCCGACGGTTCGGCATCCGCGGGCGTCCCCGCCGACGGTTCGGCGTCCGCGGGCGTCCCCGCCGACGGTTCGGCGTCCGCGGGCGTTTGAGGCGCTCGGCGGCAGTCCGTCCGGAGGCCTGGTCCCAAAGGGTGACGCCCGACCCGTCCCCGGCCGCTGGGCGCGCGAGGGGTCGTCGGCGATCCTGGAGACGGCCGGGGGAGTGGGCCGTTCGAGTGTCCGCCCGGGAATCACCGCAGGCCGTCGGCTGTTGGCCAGTCCGCCGGGCCGGATGATCGGGGCTTCCCCTGGTCGGCCCCGAACCCCTCCGGCTCGGAAACGCCATGGCGGCCACCCGACGAAATGGTTAGCATCCCTAAATATGCCTGAGACTCACGGATCCACGGTGGAGCAATCCCCGAGCGGCCCCCCGGCCCCCGGCCCGACCCCGGAGGCTCCCGCCGACAGCCCGCAGACCGCCGTCGGGAACACCGGTCCGGCCGCGGAGGCCGCCCAAGGCGCCGAGGCGGCCGGCTGGCTGCGCCGTCTGGTCGGCTACAGCTGGCGGTCCCGGCGCAGCCTGCTGCTCGCGTTCGGCGCCTCGCTCCTCGGCATGGCCGTCACCGCGCTGGTGCCGCTGGTCACCAAGCTGATCATCGACGACGTCATCATCGCCCACACCCGTTCGCTGGCCCCCTGGGCGGTGGTGCTGCTGCTCGCCGCCCTCGTGGTCTTCGGCTGCACCCAGGTCCGCCGCTACTACGGCGGCCAGCTCGCGGTCGACGTCCAGCACGACATGCGCAGCGACCTGTTCCGCTCGCTCGGCCGGCTCGACGGCCACCGCCAGGACCGGCTGGACACCGGTCAGGTGATCGGGCGGGCGACCTCCGACCTCCAGCTGGTCAACGGCCTGCTCTCGATGCTGCCGATGATGACCGGCTACCTGCTGATGTTCGTCATGTCGCTGGCCGTGATGGTCTGGCTGTCCCCGCCGCTCACCCTGGTCGCCCTGGTCATGGCCCCCGCGCTGTGGTGGGTCTCGGTGCTCGGCCGCAAGCGCCTCTTCCCCGCCACCTGGGCCGCCCAGCAGGAGGCGGCCGCCGTCGCGGGCGTGGTGGACGGCGCGATCGGCGGCGTCCGCGTGGTCAAGGGCTTCGGACAGGAGGCGCAGGAGCTCGACAAGCTGGAGGCGGCCTCCCACAACCTCTTCGCGGCCCGGCTCCGGTCGATCCGGCTGAACGCCCGGTACAACCCGGCGATGCAGGCGATCCCGGCGCTCGCCCAAGTCGGCGTCCTCGCCTTCGGCGGCTGGCTGGCCGTCGACGGCCGGGTCACGCTGGGGACCTTCGTCGCCTTCTCCACCTACGTCGCCCAGATGACCGGCCCGGTCCGGATGATGACCATGGTCATCACCGTCGGCCAGCAGGCCCGGGCCGGCGTCGAGCGGGTCCTGCAGCTGATCGACGAGCGCCCGCTGGTCCAGGAGCGACCGGACGCCCGCACCCTGGACCTCGCGCACGGTGGCCCCCCGGCCGGCGCCTCGGCGATCGGCACCCCCGCCAACGCCCACGCCGACGCTGCCGCCGACGCCCTCGCTGCCGCCCCCGTAGGCCCGCGGACCCCCGACGTCGCCCTGGAATTCGACCGGGTCGAGTTCCGCTACGACCCCGAGCACCCCGCCCCCGTCCTGCACGGCCTCAGCCTGAAGCTGGCCCCCGGCGAGACCCTCGCCCTGGTCGGCGCCTCCGGCTCCGGCAAGTCGACGGTGGCCCAGCTGGTGCCCCGCTTCTACGACCCCGCCTCCGGCACCGTCCGCCTGTACGGCCACGACCTGCGCGACCTCACGCTGGACTCGGTCCGCGCGACGGTCGGCATCGTCCCCGAGGAGAGCTTCCTCTTCTCCGAGTCGGTCCGCACCAACATCTCCTACGGCCGTCCGGACGCGACGGACGAACAGGTGGTCGCCGCAGCCCGCGCCGCCCAGGCCGACGAGTTCGTCCGCGCGCTGCCGGACGGCTACGACACCAAGGTCGGCGAGCAGGGCCTGACCCTCTCCGGCGGCCAGCGCCAGCGCATCGCACTGGCCCGGGCGATCCTCACCGACCCCCGGATCCTGCTGCTGGACGACGCCACCTCGGCGGTGGACCCGCAGATCGAGGCGGAGATCCACGACGCGCTGCGCTCGGTGATGACCGGCCGCACCACGCTGCTGATCGCCCACCGCCGTTCGACCCTCCAACTCGCCGACCGGATCGCCGTCCTGGAGCGCGGCCGGCTGCTGGACCTCGGAACCCACGAGGAACTCGAAGCCCGATGTCCCCAGTACCGGGCCCTGATCACCGACCCCGAGGCCGGCTCCGCCGACCGGCACTCCACCCCCGAACCGGCATCCGATGAACCGGCGTCCCCGGCGGCGTCCCCGGCGAAGCCCGGGCGGGCAACCGGGCAGCCGGCCGCCGACGGCACTCCCACCGACGGCGCTCCCGGCACCGCCGGAACTGACGGAACCGACGGAACCGACGGAACCGACGGCACCCGGGCCACTCCCGGAACCGACGACACCGCGGGAACCCCCGGAACCCGGACGACCCCCGTCCTCCCCACCCCCGCCCTGGCCAAGGCCGCCCGCACCGCCGACCCCGACCTGCTGGACCGGGTCGCGGCCCTGCCGCCGGCCTCCGACACCCCGGACGTCCCCCGCGCCGAGGCCGAGGCCGGCGACCCCGACTTCACCCTGCGCCGCCTGCTGCGCTCCTTCCGCACCCCGCTGCTCATCGCCCTCCTGCTGGTCGCCCTGGACGCGGCGGCCGGACTGGTGCTGCCGGTGCTGATCCGGCACGGCATCGATGACGGTGTCCGCAAGGGCCTGATGTCCGGCGTCGCGGTCGCCTCGCTCACCGCACTCGTCGTGGTGCTGCTGGACTGGGTGGTGCAGGGCGCGGAGAACCAGGTCAGCGGCCGTACCGGCGAGCGCGTCCTCTACACGCTCCGGCTCAAGATCTTCGCCCACCTCAACCGGCTCGGCCTGGACTACTACGAGCGCGAGCTGACCGGCCGGATCATGACCCGGATGACCACCGACCTGGACTCGCTGACCTCCTTCCTCCAGACCGGCATGGTCACCGCGGTGGTCAGCCTGCTGACCTTCGCCGGGATCTTCGCCGCCCTGCTGATCATCGACGCCGGCCTGGCCCTGGTGGTCTTCGCCGTCCTGCCGCTGCTGGTGATCGCCACCCTGGTGTTCCGCAAGAAGTCCAAGGACCAGTACGAGCGCTCCCGCGACCTGATCGGCACCGTCAACGCCGACCTCCAGGAGAACGTGGCCGGCATGCGGATCGTCCAGGCGTTCCGCCGCCTGGACACCAACACCGACCGCTTCGTGGCCCGGGGCATCGCCTACCGCGAGGCCCGGGTCAGGGCCCAGCTCTACATCTCGCTGTACTTCCCGTTCGTCCAGTTCCTCTCCAGCGTGGCCGCCGCGCTGGTGCTGATCGTCGGCGCGGCCCGGGTCGACGCCGGGACGCTGACGGTCGGCGCGCTGGTCGCCTACCTGCTCTACATCGACCTGTTCTTCGCGCCGGTCAACCAGCTGTCCCAGGTGTTCGACGGGTACCAGCAGGCCTCGGTGGGCCTCGGCCGCATCCGCGAGCTGCTGCGCACCCCGACCACCACGGCCGAGGCGGCCGACCCGGTCCCGGTGGTCAAGGGCCTGCGCGGCGAGATCTCCTTCGAGGGCGTCGGCTTCGCCTACAACGGCGGTGCGGACGGCGCCCCGACCGTGCTGAGCGGCGTGGACCTGCACATCCCGGCCGGGCAGACGGTGGCGCTGGTCGGCGAGACCGGCGCCGGAAAGTCGACGCTGGTGAAGCTGGTCGCCCGGTTCTACGACGCGACGGAGGGCACCGTCCGGGTGGACGGGGTCGACCTCACCCGCTACGACCTGGCGCAGTACCGCCACCGCCTGGGTGTGGTGCCGCAGGAGGCGTACCTGTTCGCGGGCACGGTCCGCGAGGCCATCGCCTACGGCCGGCCGGGCGCCTCGGCGGCCGAGGTGGAGGCGGCGGCCCGGGCGGTCGGCGCGCACGACATGATCGTCCGGCTCTCGGGCGGCTACGACCACGAGGTGGCCGGCCGCGGGCGAAACCTCTCGGCGGGTCAGCGCCAGCTGATCGCGCTGGCCCGGGCGGAGCTGGTCGACCCGGACATCCTGCTGCTCGACGAGGCCACCGCGGCGCTCGACCTGGCCACCGAGGCCGCGGTCAACCGGGCCGCGGACCGGCTCAGCGGCGGACGGACCACCCTGGTCATCGCCCACCGCCTGACCACCGCCGAGCGTGCCGACCGGGTGGTCGTGCTGGACCACGGCCGGGTGGTCGAGGACGGCACGCACGCCGAACTGCTCGCCCTGGGCGGCACCTACAGCCGGCTCTGGCAGGCGTTCATCGCCGACGGCCACCCGGCGGCCGAGGCCGTGGCCGCCGGATAGGCCGCCCCGCACCCGGGCCGGGGGGCGGCGTCAAGCCGGCCCCGGCCCGGGCGCGATCCCGAACCTCTGCGATCCCGAACCTCTGCGACCCCGAACCTCTGCGACCTCGAACCGCCACGCCCCGCCCGGCGGTCCTTCACGCACGAACCGTCAGGCGGCGATCAGCGAGGCCAGCAGTCCCGAGGCGTCGATCCCGCGCGGCAGGTCGCTCACCTGCCCGTCGCCGACCTCGACCACCCGCCAGCCGGAGCCGTCCGCCCGGCTGGCGAGGTCGGTGGTGACGAAGCGGCAGCCGAGCCTGCGGACCAGCGCCGGGACATCGGTGAGGTCGGGCTCGACGGTCCGGCGCGGGGCGTCCGGGTGCGGCCCGACCAGGACGGGCCGGCCGTCCAGCCACCACACCCGGGCCTCCACGGGCCGTTCGCCGCTGCCCGGCGCGTCGCCGTCGGCGTGCTCCGGGCCGGCCGCACCGGCGGCACCGGGCACCCCGCTCACGTCGGACACCCCGCTCGCGTCGGCCGCGCGGTCGGCGCCGTTCGCGCCGGCTGGCCCCGCCGGGACGCCCGCGCCCTCGAACTCCTCGTACCGCCGCAGCACCACGCCGCCCGCCAGGAACTCGCCCTGCAACTCGACGAACCGTTCCACCACCCGTCCGACGGCAGCCAGGTCGGCCAGCTCGGGCACGTAGCAGGCCTCGTGCCACTCGTGCTTGCGCGACTTCACGTAGTCCTTGACGATCGCCGGCCCGTGCCCGCCGAGCCGGGCCGCGGCCTCCGCCAGTTCCTCGGGCCCGGGCGCCACCGGCCCCTCCGACGGGATCCACGCACTGGCCGGCGTCGCACCCTCGAACACGTCGTACCAGCCGGGCAGTTCGTGGGCCGCCGCGTACCCGGGCGGGCTGGTCAGCAGGGCGCCGCCGCGGGCGGTGAGCGCGGCGGCGAAGTCGGCGTACTGGGCGGTGGGCAGCATCCAACCCCGGTACCAGAGCGGCCCGCTGTCCGCCGGTACCCGTCGGACGGCCTCCTCGGCCCGCCCGGCGAGCAGCCCGTCGTGGTCGACCAGATGGTGCTCGCCGCCCAACTCCCGCAGCATCCTGGCCTCCCAGGCGAAGTGCGGGTCGGGCCGGCGCGGGTTGAGCGGATCGGCGGGGAAGATGATCGCGGGTACGGGCATGGCCGTCAGAGTACGGTCGGCGGGCTGATCCCGGGCCCGCCACGACGGACCGGTCGACCCGAGCACCCGACCGGAGTGCCGAATCCGCTCGACGCCCCGGACGGCCGCTGCGAGAGTGACCCGATGCGAAATCTGCTGAGCTCCCGCAAGCGCAGGCCGAGGCAGGCCGCCCGCACGGTGGTCCTGGACGAGAACGGCTCGGTCTTCCTGCTCCGTTCGGACAACGACGAGGTCGGCGTGCACTGGACCATGCCGGGCGGCGGACTGGAGCCGGGCGAGACCCCGTGGGACGGGGCCCGGCGCGAGCTGTGGGAGGAGACGGGCTGGAGCGACCTCGAACCCGGCCCGCTGCTCTGCACCTGGGAGCACGACTTCACCTGGCACGGCACCCCGGTCCGCCAGCACGAGCACATCTACCTCGCCGCAGGGCCGCACCGCGGCCCGGTCGGCGACGTCAGCGCGGTGCACGCGGTCGACCGGATCCTGGACTGGCGCTGGTGGACCCCGGCCGACCTCGCCGACGAGAACGCCGACGCGCTCTGGCCGCCCGCGCTGCCGGAACTGCTGGACACGGTCCGCGCGGGCTGGGCCGTGGACGGTCGACCGCCGGTGCCGGTCGACCTCGGATACGTCCCGAACGGCCCGGTCACCCGTCGGGCCCGCTAGCGCCGCTGGGCCCGCTGGGCCTGCTGGGTCCGCTGGACCCGCGCGGCCCGGCACCGAACGGCGCCCGGTGGAGCGGCTACCCGCGCCCGCCGCGCCGGGTCCGCGCGGCCGGACCGGGCTCCCAGCCGTGCAGTTCCAGCTCCCGGTCGTGCAGCGCGGCGGGGTTCATAAGCACCGTCAGCGGGGCGCCGACCAGCCGGTCGGCCGCGAGCCCGGTCGCGGACAGCAGCTGCTCGGTCGGCACCGAGACGGCGATGGCGGGCCGCCAGGAGGGCAGGACCACCAGGCAGGTGCCGCGGCCGACCCGGATCGGCCGGGCCGCCACCCGTACCGGTGCCCGTTCCTCCGGCCGGCCGAGGGCCTCGGTGGGTCCCGGGCCGGCGCCGATCAGGATGCCGAGCGGCGGTTCGGCCCACGAGGCCCCGGCGGAGGCCCCGGCGGTGCCGTCGACGGCAGAGCGGTCGACGGCGGCGGGGTCGGTCCCGGCAGAGCTCCCGATGGCGATGCCGGTTCCGGAGCCGGCATCGAGGGCCCCGGTTCGGGGAGCTCCGGTTCCGAACGACGGTCCCTGCGCCGCCGCTCCCGTCGCGCCGGCCTGTTCGTCGGCCCGGCCGGTGGCACCCGGCAGGCCCGTTCCGGTCGGGCCGGACGCGGCCGTCTCCCGTGCGGTCGCCCCCTGCCCGCTCTGGGCGGCCTGCGGGTGCATCCGGCGCAGTCGCCGTGAGGGCGACGGCCGCCGGGATCCCAGGATCCGCGGCTCTTCGCGCACCGTGCGCTGCGTCGGCACGGACGGGCCGGCCTCCGAGGGTGCGGCGGCGGACCCGAACCGGACGAACCCGGCCTCGGCTCCGTCCGGCCCGTGGAGGGCGTCGGGCGCCGCGGCGGCACGCTCGGCCGATGCGCCGGGAGCGGCCGGACCGTCCTCGGTCTCCGCGTCCACGCCGGGTGGGGCCGGTACCTCCGCGACCGGTCGACGGCTCGCGTCCGCCGGCGGGACGGTCGGGGCTTCCGCGTCGTACCGGCTGCGCGGCTGCGGCACCGAGTCGAGGCGTGTCGGGCCGGTCCGGCGCGCCCCTCCCTCCGGGAAGCCGGGCGCGGTCGCACCGGGCTCGACGACGGTCGCGATCGAGCACATCGGGACGGCCGCGGCGGGCGGGCCCTGCACAGCGGGTGGGGGCGAGGATCCGGCGCTGTCCCCGGGCGGGCCGGGCAGGGACGGGTCGGTTGCGGCGGGGTGGAGCGAAGTCATCTGCGGGCCCTTCGGGGAACGGTCCCGACGATCCTCCCGCACCACGCGATCAGCTCCAAGCGTCGAACCCGACGGTGTGCGCGATACCACCGCGATACCACCGCGGGATCGTCGTGGGATCACCCCGGGATCGCCCAAGACGGCGCAGGGCGAACACCGTTGCCGCACGACCGGAACGGCGCCGCGCTCCGCCCGCGGGCCCCGGTCCCGCCCCGCCGGGCGGGACCGGCCGAGCGACCGGTCAGGGGTCGGCCGAGCGACCGGCGAGCGACCGGTCCTCGGGCCGGTCAAGGACCGACCGGGAGATCAACCAGCGGGCGCGACAAAGCCCTTGAGGTCGGCGAGCACCGCGTTCGCCGCCATGACGCCGAGCCCGAGGAACCAGGTCTCGTCCGAAACCGGCCGGGCCTGACCGGACTTGACCGCGCCGAGCGTCTTCCAGAGCGCGCCGCCCAGCACCGCGTCCTGGTTGGTCGAGCTGGGGCTTCCGTACACGCCGTAGAAGATCCAGTCGGCGTCGGCCTTGTCGATCTGCTCCGGGCTGACCTCCACCGCGAGCTCCTGGACCTGCTCGATCCTGGGCTGCGGCAGCGGCACGTCGGTGAGGATGGTGCCGATGAAGGAGAGCTCGGCGTAGAGCCGGGTCCGGCCCGGCATGAAGCGCAGCGGAGTGATGGTGGGCCGCTTGTTGCCGAGCTTCGCGCCGATCGCCGCGGCCGCCGCCTGGTACGCGTCGAGCTGCGCCTTGGCCTCGGCCTCCAGGCCGAACGCACTCGCGTTGAGCAGGAAGTTCTGCTTCCAGGGGTAGCCGGGGCGCAGCGAGAAGACGGTCGGCGCGATCTTGGACAGCTGGGCGTACTGGTCCTGGGCCCGCAGCTGGCTGCCGAGGATCAGGTCCGGCTTGAGCGCGGCGATGGCCTCCAGGTTGAGGCTGTTGATGGTGCCGACGGCGGCGGGGCTGCCGGCCTTGTCCTTGAGGTAGGACGGCAGGGACTTGGAGCCGTCGGTGTGCACGACGCCGACCGGCTGGATGCCGAGGGCGACGACGTTGTCGAGCTCGCCGGTGTCGAGCACCACGACCCGGGTGGGCCTGGCCGGGATGACGGTCTCGCCCATCGCGTGCCGGAGGGTGCGCGGGTAGACGCCGGGGGCGGCGTCGGTGCCGAAGCCCTTCATCTTCTCGATCACGGCCGCGTAGTCGTCGCCGCCCTGCTTGACCGACTTCTGGTTCGGGGAGGAGCCGCCGCCGGCCGGGGCCGAACCGCCGCTGCCGCCCGATCCACCCGCGCCGCCCGAGCCGCCCGAGCTGCCGCAGGCGGTGAGCAGTCCGCCGAGGCCGAGCACGGCACCTCCGGCGATCCCGGCGGTGAGGAACCTGCGGCGGGTCGCGGTGCGGGGGGCGAGGGCCAGGTCGTCGGAGGTGGGGGGCACGCGACGCTCCTTTCACGATCGAATTTAGGTTAGGCAAACCTATCCGATGGGAGGGGGGCGGGGTCGCGGACCGTCCGCGCCGGAGGGGCAAACTATGCCGAACCTTGGCAAAAGGGAGAAAATTTCTTGGCCCAACTCCTTTGAAACAAAGGTACATGGGTGAACAAGCCGTAAATACAGCAACCCCAACGGCCTTCAGGCGAACGAATCGAAGTAAGTGGTTTAGATCACCAAGGGTTGGTCTACTCAACCTTCCATGCTCGCCTCTAGGGTGCGCTGGTGTTTGATCAGCAGCTCTCAGAGCACACGAGCAGCGGCCGGGCAATGGCGCCCGGCGCTCCGCAGGGTGCCCCGGTCAGTGGCATCAGTGGTGGAGTCCCCGGCAGTCAGGGGACCGCTGGGGGAGCGGGGGACAAGGGTCTACGGGGCGGTTCCGTCGGCCTGCTGAGCAGTGTGGTGCTGGGCGTCTCGACGGTCGCCCCGGTCTACTGCCTGACAGCGACACTCGGACCGACCGTCACCGCGGTCGGCGTCCAGATGCCCGCGGTGTTCCTGGCGGGCTTCCTGCCGATGCTGCTCGTCGCGTTCGCGTACAAGGAGCTGAACAAGGACTTCCCGGACTGCGGCACGTCCTTCACCTGGGGCGTCCGGGCCTTCGGCCCCCGGGTCGGCTGGATGGCCGGCTGGGGGCTGACGGTGGCGACCATCATCGTGCTCTCCAACCTGGCCGGGGTCGCGACCGACTTCCTGTACCTGATGCTCGGGGAGATGACCGGCAGCGGCTGGGTCACCGAACTCGACCAGAACAAGGCCGTCCACCTGCTCACCGTGGTCCTGCTGATCGCCGGCGCCACCGCGATGAGCTACCGGGGGATGACCGCCACCAAGTGGTTCCAGTACAGCCTGGTCGGCCTCCAACTGGCCGTGCTGCTGCTCTTCTCCGCCATCGCCATCGGCAAGGCCGCCTCCGGTGACCTGCCCGACTCGATCGGCTTCTCCTTCTCCTGGCTCAACCCGCTCCAGGTCAGCTCGTTCAGCGCGTTCACCGCCGGACTGTCGCTGTCGATCTTCATGTACTGGGGCTGGGACACCTGCCTGACCATGAACGAGGAGACCCAGGGCAGCGCCAAGACCCCCGGCCGCGCCGCGATGATCTCGATGGTCACCCTGGTCGGCTCGTACCTGCTGGTCGCGATCGCCTCCCAGATGTTCGCGGGCGTCGGCAGCACCGGCAACGGCCTCGGCAACCCGGCCACCGCCGACAACGTCTTCGCCGCACTGGCCCGTCCGGTGCTCGGCTCGCCGTGGAGCATCCTGCTCTTCCTGGCCGTCGTCGCCAGCGCCGCCGCCAGCCTGCAGACCACCTTCATCCCGGTGGCCCGCACCCTGCTCGCGATGAGCGCCTACCGCGCCGTGCCGCCGCGCTTCGGCGCCGTCCACCCGCGCTTCCGCACCCCCGGCTACGCCACCGTCGCGGCGGGCATCGCCACCGCGGTCTTCTACGTCGGCATGAGCCTGATCAGCGAGAACGTCGTCCAGGACACCATCCTGGCGCTCGGCCTGATGATCTGCTTCTACTACGCGCTGACCGCCTTCGCGTGCGTCTGGTACTTCCGCCGCTCGCTGCGCGGCGGCGTCCGCGACCTGCTGCTCAAGGGCGCCGCCCCGCTCCTCGGCGGCGTGCTGCTCACCGCGGTCTTCCTCCAGACCCTCACCGACGCCTGGGACCCCGACTACGGCAGCGGTTCGGTCTTCGGCATCGGCTCGGTCTTCGTGATCGGCGTCGGCATCCTGCTGCTCGGCGCCGCGCTGATGACCTGGTACGGCTTCATCCGGCCGGAGTTCTTCCGCGGCGAGACGCTGCACAAGGACACCCCGGCACTGGTCGTGGAGGACTGACGCCGTTACTGTGGGCTGCATGAAGCGCTTCGTGGGCCTGTGCTGGTGGGCGTCCCCCGACAGCCCCCACCCCCCCCCCACCCCGGCCGTCCCGGAGGGACGGCACCCCTTCTTTTCCCCCCAAGAAAGGGCCCCCGCCCCTAGAAGGCCTCCCCCCCCCCCCCCCA
>NZ_JBHVJT010000108.1:21189-24658 GCF_042798815.1 Kitasatospora sp. NPDC057738
GGGGGGGGGTGCTTGCTTTTGTTGGGGTGCGCGGCGGGGGTTTTTTTTTTTTTTTTTTTTTTCCCCCCCCCACCCCCCCCACCACACTCGCCTGACCAGGGCCGTCCGGGATGGACGGCCCTGCTGCGTTTCCCCGCAGGACGGGTCCCTCGCCCCGGACGGCCGCCACCGCCGCCGCACCGAGGAGAGAGACCTTGACCACCGCCGCCGTGACCACCACTGCGACCACCGCTTCCGCGACAGCCTCCGCGAGCACAGCCTCCGCGACCACCGCTCTCGCGACCGCCGCCGTCGCCGACACGTCCGTTCCGTCCGCTCCGGTCGACGATCCGACCGCCCACCGCGTCCTCACCGGGGACCGGCCCACCGGACCGCTCCACCTCGGCCACTACTTCGGCACCCTGCGCAACCGGGTCCGGCTCCAGGACCAGGGAGTCGAGATGTTCGTCGTGGTCGCCGACTACCAGGTCATCACCGACCGCGACCTCGCCGACCGGCTCGCCGAGCGCACCGAGAACCTCGTCCTCGACTACCTCGCCGCCGGCCTCGACCCCGAGCGGGCGACGATCTTCCCGCACAGTGCCGTCCCCGCCCTCAACCAGCTGCTGCTCCCCTTCCTCAGCCTGGTCAGCGTCGCCGAACTGGGACGCAACCCCACCGTCAAGGACGAGATCGCCCACTCCCGGCAGGCCGCCGTCAGCGGGCTGATGTTCACCTACCCCATCCACCAGGCGGCCGACATCCTCTTCTGCAAGGCCGACCTGGTCCCGGTCGGCCAGGACCAGCTGCCCCACCTCGAAGTCGCCCGCACCGTCGCCCGCCGCTTCAACGAGCGCTACCCGCACGCCGACGGCAGCGCCGTCTTCCCCCGGCCGCAGGCCCTGCTCTCCGACGCCCCGATGCTGCTCGGCACCGACGGCGGCAAGATGAGCAAGAGCCGGGGCAACGCCGTCGCCCTCGGCGCCACCGAGGACGAGACCGCCCGGATCATCCGCGGCACCAGGACCGACGCCGACCGCCGGATCGGCTACGACCCGGTCAACCGTCCCGAGGTCTCCAGCCTCGTCCTGCTCGCCGCCCTCTGCCAGGACCGCGCCCCCGAGGCCGTCGCCGAGGAGATCGGCGACGGCGGCGCCGCCGCGCTCAAGCGCACCGTCACGGAGTCCGTCAACGAGTTCCTCCGCCCGATGCGCGCCCGCCGCGCCGAACTCGCCGCCGACCGGGGCCACCTGCGGCAGGTCCTGCGCGACGGCGCCGAGCGGGCCAACGCCGTCGCCGACGCCACCCTCGCCGAGGTCCGGGAGGTGATGGGGGCGGCCATCTGAAGAGCGCTCACCCGCCGGAGCCCGCCGAAGCCGTCCGGACAGCGGAACGCCTCCCGCGGACATCGGCCGGTTGACACGGGGCATATCGTCACCGGGCGGTCGCGGCCACAGCGCGACCGCCCGAACCCCGCTCCCGCGCCCGAAAGGTGGCCCGGCCCATGGACCAGCACCCGACCGCACCCGGCCAGGGGCTGACCCGCCCGCCGCACCTGCGCCCCGGCGACCACATCGCCGTCGTCGCGCCCAGCGGCCCGATCGACGCGGCACGCCTCACCGCCGGGTGCGCGATCCTCCGCTCCTGGGGGCTGCGCGTCACCGTCGCCCCGCACGTCCTCGACACCCACCCCTCCCTCGGCTACCTGGCCGGCACCGACGCGGACCGCGCCGCCGACCTCCGGAACGCCTGGCTCGACCCCACCGTCGACGCCGTCATCTGCGCCCGCGGCGGGTACGGCGTGCACCGCATGGCCGACCTGCTCGACTGGACCGCGATGCGCGCCGCCGGGCCCAAGCCCTTCATCGGCTTCAGCGACGTCAGTTCCCTGCACGAGGCGTTCGCCCAGCGCCTCGGCCTCGCCACCCTGTACGGACCGCTGGCCGCCGGGGCGTCCTTCGTCTCCGACGGCCCGACCGCCGAGCACCTCCGCCGCACCCTCTTCGACCCCGCCGCCGTCACCGTCCTCACGTCACCCACCGCCGCCCCGCTCGTCCCCGGCCGGGCCCGCGGCGTCACGGCCGGCGGCTGCCTCCACGTCCTCACCGCCGAGCGCGGCACGCCCGCCGCCCGGGCCTCGTACGAGGGAGGCATCCTGCTGCTCGAAGACGTGAACGAGCACCCCTACCAGCTCGACCGCCTGCTCACCCAGCTCCTGCGCTCCGGTGCCCTCGACGGCGTGGCCGGTGTCGCCCTCGGCTCCTGGGAGGGCTGCGGACGGCCGGAACGGGTCCGGGACGTGATGCTCGACCGGCTCGGCGGCCTCGGCGTCCCCGTGCTCTGGGAACTGGGCTTCGGCCACTGCCCGTCCACCCTCACCGTCCCGCTCGGCGTTCCCGCCCTGCTCGACGCCGACGCCGGCACCCTCACCCTGGACCTGCCCGCCCTCGCCGAACGCTGAGCCGGCTCGGGGCCGAGCCAAAGCACGGGCGTGCTCAGTAACACGGGCGCGCTCAGTAAGGTGCGGCCATGAACGAGGACCGCCTCACCGCCCTTGCCCTCGGTTTCCTCCGCGGCCCGGGCAGCAACGCCCGCACGATCCTGGGACTTGCCGGCCCGCCCGGCGCCGGCAAGTCCACCCTGGCCCGTCACCTGGTCGCCGAGGTCGAGCGTGCCGAAGGCCCCGGCACCGCCGCCTACGTCCCGCTCGACGGCTTCCACCTCTCCGGCGCCCAGCTCGACCGCCTCGGCCTGACCCACCGCAAGGGCGCCCCGGTCACCTTCGACGCCCACGGCTACCTCGCCCTGCTGCGCCGCATCGCCGGCGACCGGTTCCAGGACATCTACGTCCCGGACTTCGACCGCACCCTGGACGAACCGGTCGCCGCCCGCCACGTGGTCCGCCCGCACACCCGGCTCGTCATCACCGAGGGCAACTACCTCGCCTCCAGCGACACGCCTTGGTCCGATGCCCGCCGACTCCTGCGCGAGCTCTGGTACGTGCACACGGATGACGAGGTCCGCGAGGAGCGGCTGCTCCGGCGGCACCGCGACGGCGGCCGCGACGAGGCCACCGCGCGCCAGTGGGTCACCGGCAACGACCACCCCAACGGCGCGTACGTGAAGCCCGGGCGGGCGCTCTGCACCCGCACCGTCTCCGGGACGGGTTTGCCTTCGACCCCGGACAGGGGTAGTGTTTCCTAGTCGCTCGGCAGGGAGCACCGGACACGCATCGGCGCGGACGGTCCCGGAGCGGCCAATCCCCAGAAACACCACTTCCGGTTCGTGCCGGTCGTTTCGCTTTTCGCGTCCCGACCTGGTGCTTATTCGGCGTGCGCGTTTTATCGGATTGCGGCCGGATTCGCTTTTCGGAGCGGGGATCGGCTAGAGTTTGGAACGTCGGACAGGGCGTCAAGCCCCGGAAGACACCGGCGAGTTGGATGAACGAAGCCCCGGAAACGGAGCGGAAAACATCTGATAAGCTGGAAAC
>NZ_JBHVJT010000109.1:0-24574 GCF_042798815.1 Kitasatospora sp. NPDC057738
GTCCGCGGGTGCCCCGGCCCGCCGAGGAGGCGGTGCCGGCCAAGGCCGTGCCGCCGTCCGAGCAGGTCGCCGGGGCGCGGTCCGGGAAGGCCGGCAAGGCCGGAAAGGCCGGGAGCAAGGCGCCCAAGGACAGCTACACCACGGGCGAGTTCACCTTCGTCGACGAGGAGGCGGAGGAGACCGAGGACGTCATCGACTGGCTGAAGTTCGCCGAGTCCCGCAGCGAGGTGCGCGCCGAGCGCCGCCGCAAGCTGCGCAACCGGCTGATCGGCCTCGGCGTGGTGGTGGCGCTCGCGGCCGGCGGCGTCGGCGGCTACCTCTTCCTGACCGGCGACAAGCCGACCGCGGCCACCGCCGCCGGCGGCCGCCAGGTCAACGTCGTCCACCTGCGCGACCTCCAGGGCAAGGTGTCCAGCGCGCTGCTGGTCAACGACGCCTCCGGGAAGAAGGGCACGGTGCTGCTGCTGCCCGACAACCTGCGGCTGCCCGGCCCGGGGGACCCGCCGGTCAGCACGGTCGGCCAGTCCATGGACGGCATCGGCGCCTCGGCGACCCGCGAGGGCCTGTCCACCGTGCTGGGCGCCCCGGTGGCCGGCACCTGGCGGCTGGACACCCCGTACCTGGAACTGCTGGTCTCCCAGCTCGGCGGCGTCCGGGTGGACACCAACGCCGAGACCCACGAGGGCGGCAAGCCGGACGGCAAGCTGCTGTCCGCGGCCGGGAAGAACACCATGCTCAGCGGGAAGGCCGCGGTCGCGTACGCGACCTGGCAGGCGCCCGGCGAGAACCGGGACGCCCAGCTGGCCCGGTTCGGGCAGGTCCTGGACGCGGTGGTGCGCACCATGCCGACCGAGTTCAAGGACGCCAAGGACGACGTGCACCGGATGAACGCGGTGCTCGACCCCTCGCTGCCCGAGGACGCCCTCGCCGGCGTGCTCGTCCAGCTCGCCCAGCAGGCGAAGGACGGCCACTTCGGCACCACCGCGCTGACCGTCAAGCCGGACGGCAGCCTGGACGAGGCGACCGCGGGCAAGCAGGTCAAGGACGTGCTGGGCGGCACCGTGAAGTCCGCGGCCGTCGGCGACGCCCCGGTCCGGGTCGCGCTCCAGGACGCCACCGGCAACGACGCGGCGGCGGCCGCCGCGCAGGTCCAGATCGTCAACTCCGGCCTGACCTTCATCCCGGGCGGCGCCAAGGCGGCCCCGCAGCCGGCCAGTGAGATCCGCTACACCGACGACGCCCGGCAGGGCGCGGCGAAGTCGCTGGCGACCAGCCTCGGGCTGCCGGACACGGCGGTGAAGAAGGTGACCGGCGACGCCCAGAACGCGGACCTGCTGGTCCTGCTCGGCAAGGACTACCAGCCGCCGAAGAACCAGTAGGGCGGCGGCTCTGGCTCCTGCGGTCCGGGTGTCGCGGTGCGGTGGCACGGGGGGGGGGGGGGGGAAGGGGGGGGGGGAGGGGGGGGGTGCTCTTAGGGCGGGACCGCCCCCCTCCGCGTTCGCGGGCGTCAGCGGCGTTTCGCCGGCGTCAGCGCGAGCGGCGCGACAGCCGCTCGACGTCCAGCAGCACCACCGCGCGGGCCTCCAGCTTCAGCCAGCCGCGGCCGGCGAAGTCGGCGAGCGCCTTGTTGACCGTCTCGCGGGAGGCGCCGACCAGCTGGGCCAGCTCCTCCTGGGTGAGGTCGTGGGCGACGTGGATGCCCTCCTCGGACTGCACGCCGAACCGGCGGGAGAGGTCCAGCAGGGCCTTGGCGACGCGGCCGGGCACGTCGGAGAAGACCAGGTCGGACATCACGTCGTTGGTGCGGCGCAGGCGGCGGGCGATGGCCCGCAGCAGCGCGATGGAGACCTCGGGGCGGGCGTGCAGCCAGGGCTGGAGGTCGCCGTGGCCGAGGCCCAGCAGCTTGACCTCGGTCAGCGCGCTGGCGGTCGCGGTGCGCGGGCCCGGGTCGAACAGCGACAGCTCGCCGATCATCTCGCTGGGGCCGAGCACGGCCAGCATGTTCTCGCGGCCGTCCGGCGAGGCTCGGTGCAGCTTGACCTTGCCCTCCGCCACGACGTACAGCCGGTCGCCCGGGTCGCCCTCGTGGAACAGCGACTCCCCACGGGCGAGGGTGACCTCGGTCATGGAAGCGCGCAGCTCGCCGGCCTGTTCGTCGTCGAGTGCCGCGAAGAGTGCGGCGCGCCGCAGAACGTCGTCCACGTGCTTCCTCCTTCTCGGCCGTACGGCGGGTGGGCCGTCCGGCGCAAGTTCCGTTCAGTGTTCTGCATCACCAAGCATGGCGCATGTCGCTCCGATCATATGAGGAGGGGGTGTGCCGAGGTGCGCCGTGCGGGGCCATTCGTACCGGTGGGTCACCGGCCGGACCCGGTGACGGGAGCCCGGGGAAGGCCACCGGTCGAACCTTTGTCCATTCGATTCGAACAGGGAAACGGCCCCTGCCGTGCGGGCGTGTCCCGCCGCCGGACCGCCCGGCTCCGGGGCCGGGCGGACCGGGGGGCGGACCGTACCGGAGCCTGGTGATCAGCCGGTGAAGCCCAGCTCGGCGAGGGCCCGGTCGATCCGGGCGCGGTGCGCGGCCTCCCAGTCGTCCAGGGTCTCGGCCGCCTCCTTGGCCAGCTTCGCCCGGGCCGCCTCCAGGACCCGAGCCCGCTCGGCGGCGGGCACCACCACGACGCCCTCCTCGTCGGCCACCACGATGTCGCCGGCCGCCACCGACACCCCGCCGCAGGTCACCGGGGCGCCGTGGGTGCCCAGCCGCTCCTTCGCCCCGGGGATCGGGATCACCCCGCGGGCGAAGACCGGGAAGGCCAGCTCCCGCACCTCGGCGAGGTCCCGGATCAGGCCGTCGGCCACGAAGGCCGCCACGCCCCGGCGCTGCGCCACCGCGCAGACGTTGCCGCCGGCCAGCGCGTGGTCCAGGTCGCCGGACTCCACCACGATCACCGAGCCGGGCCCGGCCCGGTGGATCGCCGCGTGCAGCATCAGGTTGTCGCCGGGCGGGCACCGCACGGTGAAGGCCGGCCCGGCCACCCGGGGCATGCCCGTCCACAGCGGTCGCAGGCTGGCGTCCATGACCTGGGCGCGGCCCAGGACGTCGGCCAGGGTGGTGGTGGGGATGTCCTTGAAGTCCTCGTCCATGCTTCCTCGTCCGTCGTTGGTTGTCCGTCGTTGATTGTCCGTCGGTGGTCGTCCGCCGGTGGTCGTCCGTCGGGTGGGTGCGCGCCGGAGAGACGACGCCGGTGATCGTCGGAAGACCAGGCGGTGCCCCCGGGCCGCGCGTCAGGCGTAGAACTTCAGCAGTTCCGGCGCCAGCACCTCGGCGGACACCTCGTGGGTCTGGCCGTCCAGCGTCCGGTACTCGGCGTCCGGCACGGCCGCCGCCACCGCGCGGGCCGGGGCCCGCAGCGTCTCCGGGCTGGCGCCGCCGTCCAGGACCAGGGTCGGCACGGCGATCGTGGCCAGCAGGTCGACCGGGACGACCGCGCCGGTCCGGTCGCCGAGCGCCGCCGCGTCGTACGCCAGGGTCGGTGCGACCGCCTCGAACAGCGGCCACACCGGCGCGCCGCGCATCCCGTCCACCATCTCCGCCGGCGTCCCGGCGTAGACCATGAGGGCCGCGACCGCGTCCCCGCGGCGCCCCTCGGCGAGCGCCGCCGTCAGCTCGGCGACGTACTGGCGGAAGCGCTCGCTCTGCGCCTCCCCGGTGCTGAACGGCGGCTCGTAGACGGCGAGTCGGGTGATGCCGGTGCCCGCGGCGGCGGCCCGCAGCGCGAGTGCGGCGCCGGAGGAGTGGGCGAGGACGTGGGCCGAGCCGCCCGCCGCCGCGATGACGGCGGCCAGGTCCTCGATCTCGCGCTCCACCGCGAAGGGCGGGGTGTCCCCGCTGTCGCCGCGACCGCGCCGGTCGTAGGTCCACACGGTGTGCCGCGCCGCCAGCTGTTCGGCGATCGAGGCGCTCGGCCCCATGCCGCGGTGGCACAGTGCGCCGTCGACCAGGACGACGGCGGGGCCGGTCCCGGTGACGGAGCAGGCGAGGACGGTGCCGTCGGTGGAGACCACGGTGTTCATGGGTGTTCCTTGCTGTCGTACGAGTCGGTCGTGGAGGTAGACCGGGGTTCGCCGCAGAACTCATCGCTCCGGCCGAAATTTTCTTCCGGACCCTCCGGACCCTCCGGACCCTCCGGGCCTCTGTGGCGGGGTGTCCGGGCGTATATGTTTCACAGGTAAATTACCTGCTAACCTTTTTTGCATGGTCACAACCGCCCAGTTCCGCCAGGCACTTCGGGTCGGTCCGGCCGGGGACGGCTGGCACAAGCCCGCGCTCAGCGCCGTGGTCACCCTCGGCGCGCTCAACCTCACCCTGCTCGGCCTCGGCCGGCTCGACCTCGCCCTCTACACCTCGGCCGGCGGCCTGGGCGCGCTGTACGGACACGGCCTGCCCTACCGGGCCCGGGCCCGGACGCTGGCCGGCGTGCTGCTCGGCACCGTGCTCAGCACCGGCGCCTCCCTCACCGCCGCCGCACTGACCCGCGACGCCGCCGTCCTGGTCGCGGTGGCGGCGGTGCTCGCCGCCCTGCACAAGCTGCTCTGCGACGCCGCCCGGATCGGCCCGCCCGGCAGTCTGATCATCACTTTCACCTCCGCCAGCTGCGCCTTCCTCCCGCAACGGCTCGCCGAGGTCCCGCCGCACCTGGCGCTCACCGCGCTCGGCGCCGCGCTGGCCTGGGTGGTCTGCATGGCCCCGGCCCTGGTGCGCCCGTACGGGCCCGAGCGGATCGCCACCGCCCGCGCCCTGGAGGCCGCCGCCCGGCTGCTGCGGACCGGGCCCGGCCGGCCGGAACCGGACGCCGCCGCCCGAACCGCCCTGGTCGGAGCGGTCGAGGCGGCCTGGCAGAGCCTCGCGCTCTCCACCCCGTCCCGGCGGCGCGCCCTCGGCGACGCGCCCGAGCGGCTGCTGGTGCGCGCGGAGGCCGCACTGGCCGGACCGGCCCGGCCCGAGGACGCCGCGCGGTACCTCGACCTGGCCCGCGACCTGCGGCGCGGCCGCCCGCTGCCGTCGCTCGACCTCACCGAGGCGGAGGCGGCCGAACCTTCCGTCCGCCGTCCCGGCCCCCGACCGCCGCTCCGGCGGGCGCTGCGGCCCGGCTCCGCGCTGCTGCCGATCGCGCTGCGGGTCGCCGTCGGCTGCGCCGCTGCCGGGTGGATCTCGCTGGCGCTCGGCGTCGGCCGGCCGTACTGGGCGGTGGTCACCGCGGCCTCGGTGTTCCAGGCGAACAGCACGCTGTCCTGGCAGCGCGCACTGCAGCGGGTGCTGGGCAACCTGCTCGGCCTGCTGCTGTTCACCGCCGCGCTGCCCGTCGCGCACACCGGCCCGGTGGCGCTGATCGGACTCGGGCTGGTCTGCCAGTTCGGGGCGGAGGCGACGATCGCCCGCAGCTACTGGCTGGCGACGGTCTTCGTGACCCCGATGGCGCTGCTGATGACGGAGTTCGCGGGCCCGCAGCCGGCCGGGGCGCTGATCGCCGACCGCTGGCTGGACACCTGCGTCGGGGCGCTCGCCGGCCTCGCGGCCTGCCTGCTGGTCACCAACCGCCGTACCGCCGCCCGGCTGACCCGCGCGCTCGCCGGAGCGGAAGCGGCCGGCCACCGGGCGTCGGCCGCCGTCCGCGCCGCCTCGCCCGCCTCGTCCGCCCTGTCCGTCGCGGACGTGAGCACCCCGGACGCCCTCGCCGCCCGTACCGGCCTCGCCGCGGCCCTGCTGGAGCTGCGCGAGGCCACCGACACCGCCGCCGGCGAGTGGCGCCGACCCGCCATCCCGCACCAGCGCGCCACCGCCACCGAGCGGCAGGCCCACCACCTGCTGGCCGCGCTGCTGGAACACCGCGGCCACGACGGCCCGTCCGATCCCGGCCCGGCGCTGCCGGACACGGCCCGGGCCGCGACGGGCACGGCCGGGGCCGCGACGGGCACGGCCGGGGCCGCGACCGGCACGCCCTAGGATCGAAGCCGAACGGCAGGCCGCAGAACGGGAGCAGCACACGTGGAGGACGTCGTCGCAGGTGTGCTGCGCCAGTGGGAGCGGGCCTACCCGGGGCTGGACACCGGTCCGATCGCCGTCCTCGGCCGGATCAACCGCTGCGCCGCGCTGCTCCAGCAGACCCCCGACCCGCTCACCCGGGCCGGCCTCACCCGCGCCGAGTTCGACATCCTCGGCGCCCTGCTCCGCCTCGACCGCGAGCTGACCCCCACCCAGCTGGCCCGGGAGAGCTTCGCCTCCGGGGCCGCCGTCACCAAGCGCCTGCGGCTGCTGGAGGAGCGCGGCCTGGTCAGCCGCCGCACCGACGACCGGGACCGCCGGGTCGCCCACCTCGCGCTCACCGAGGAGGGCCGGACGCTGGTGGACGGTCTGATCCAGGAGCTCGTCGCCTACGACCGCGCCCTGCTGGCCGGACTCACCCCCGCCGAGCAGGACCGGCTCGCCGAGGCCCTCAGCGGCCTGCTGAACAGCCTTGAGGGGACGATCGGCCGCACCCCGGCCTGAGCCGGCGAACCGTGGCGGAGCGTCAACGGTGCTGCTCCGGCGGGAAACTATGCTCGGGGTGCGGGCGTACGGGGGCGCCGGGTGCGCGGCGGGCTCCCGCTGGGCGCGCGGTGTGTCGAGCCGTCTACCGGGAGTTCCCCTTGGGCCACAGCGCGGACCGAACCGACGCCGATCGCTCCCGTCCGAAGCACCCCGGCGGCTTCGGGCGCTTCGGCGGCTCCGGCGGCTCCGGTGACCCGCTCGCGCGGCTCACCCGGGGCATCGTGGTCATGGTCGCCGTCGGCTTCTGCGCCGCCTCGGTGGTGGCCACGGTCCGCAACCACGACGGCCTGGCCTACCAACTGCCCGCCGTCGCGCTGCTGCTGGTCCTGCTCGCCCTGCAGATCGGGCACGCCGGTCCGTGGCGTCTGGCGCGGCGCTGGTGGCCGTGGAGCCTGGTCGTCCACGGGGTGCTCACCTACCTTCCGTTCCTGTTCTTCGACGGGGCGTGGGTCGGCATCCCCGGGTCGTTCGCCGGTTCGGTGCTGCTGACCGTCGCGCTGCCGCGTTCCTGGGTGCTGTTCGTCGCACTGGTGGCCGCCCAGTACCCGCTCTGCGCGGCGCTGGGCGGGAACCCCGGCCAGTGCGTCAATGCGTCGGTGTCCACCGCCGTGGGCGGCATCGTGGTCTACGGCGTGGCCCGACTCGCCGACCTGACAGCCGAGTTGAGGGCGGCCCGGACCGAGCTGGCCGAGCTCGCGGTGGACCGGGAGCGGCTGCGTTTCGCGCGCGACCTGCACGACCTGCTCGGCTCCAGCCTCTCGGTGGCGGCGCTGAAGTGCCAGCTCGCCGAACGGCTGGCCGCGGACGAGCCGGAACGCGCCCGCGCGGAGATCGCCGAAGTGCTGGCACTGGTGCGGCAGGCGATGGCGGACACCCGCCGGCTCCCCAGCGGCGACCTCGGGATGTCCCTGGCGCGGGAGGCGCGTTCGGCGGTCTCGGCGCTGCGGGCGGCCGGGATCGGGGTCGAGGCCGAACTGGACTGCGAGGGGCTGCGGCCCGAACTCGACGCGGTGCTGGCCACCGTGCTGCGCGAGGCGGTCACCAACCTGCTGCGGCACAGCGCGGCCCGGCGCTGCGGGATCCGGGCCGGCCGGGACGAGCTCGGCACGGTGCGCCTGGTGGTCTCCAACGACGGCGTGCCGCGCGAACCGGGCGGCGCTCCGTGCGAGGAGGGTGGCGGGCCCGGGTCGGAGGGCGGCGGCCACGGCATCGGGAACCTCACCGAGCGGCTGCGGGCCGTCGGCGGCCGGCTGACCGCCGAGCGGGACGGAGCGGGCTGGTTCCACCTCACGGCCGTCGTCGAGGCCGAGCCCGCCCGGGAGGCGGCCCGCGCCGCCTGACCGGGGCCCGGGCCGCCTGACCGGGCCCGGGCCGCTACTCGCGCATCCCCATCGTCTCGACCGGCTTCCGGCGCAGCGCCAGCCGGGTGGTCAGCAGGACGGTGCCCATCCCCAGCAGTGCCGCCCCGCCCAGCACCGCGGCCACCCAACTCCCGGGCGGCGCGGGCCAGGCCGTCCCGGTGAGCGCCAGGCTGACCGGGACCAGGACGGCGGCGGTGACCGCCGCACCGAGGGCGAGAGCCACCGCGACCGTGATCCCGCCCTCCCAGGCCGCCATCCGCAGCACCTGCGGCCGCGTGGTGCCCACCAGCCGCAGCAGCGCGAACTCGCGCCGCCGCTCGCCGATGGCCATCACCAGGGTGTTGACCACGGCGATCGCGGTGAACAGGCCGATCATGCCGAGCAGCAGCCGTCCGACCGCCGTGGCGGACTCCTGCCGCTGTCTGCGGGCCGCGTCGTACTCGGCCCGGTCGCCGACCCGGGCCATCGGGTAGGCCGCGGTGAGGTCGTGGAGTTCCCGGCCGACCTGCCGGGGGTCGGTTCCGGGGGCGGTACGGACCAGGACGGTCGGCGTGAGCGGGTCCGGGGCGTGGGCGGCTGCGAAGGGGGCGGGCAGCAGGGCGTCCGCGAACCGCACGTCGCGGTCGTACACGGCGGCCACCGTCGCGGTGCTGCCGGTGCCGTCCGGCCATTCGATCCGGACGGTGGTGCCGACGCCGGCCTTGAGCGCGGCGGCCGTCCGCTGCCCCAGCGCGATGTCCGCGTCGCGCAGCCCGTCCAGCGAGCCGGCCGTCACCCCGGGGTCGACCAGCTCCGCCAGCCCCTGCGGCTCGACGATCCGGGCGTTCAGCCCGTACTGGTCGACGTCCCCGGCGGAGGCCCGGACGGTCGTGGAGACCGTGCCGTCGGCCGCCGCGACGCCCGGCAACCGCCGTACCGCGGCGGTGAATTCCGGCGGCAGGCCGATGCCGACGGCCTGGACCACGTGGTCGGCCAGCAGCCGTCGGCCGTCCTCGGCCGCGGTGGCCCGGGCCTTGACCACCGGGACGAACAGCACCGTGCCGGTGAAGGCCACCGCCAGCACCAGCGGGGTGACGGCGGCGGCGAAGCGGCGCGGCTGGGCCCGCAGCGCGGCCGAGGCGAGGAAGCCGGCCGCCGGGAAGAGCCGGCCCACCGGCCCGCCGATCGCCACGCTCGCGACCCGGCCGATCAGCGGTCCGAGCAGGGCCACCCCGAGCAGCAGCACCAGCACCATGCTCTCGGCCGTCCCCGCCCCGCGGTGGTCGTCGGTCGAGTCGGCCAGCACCGCGCCGGACCCGGCGAGCGTCACGAGTCCGAGCCCGGTCCGGATCCAACCGATGCCGGGCGGCGGCGCCGAGGCGTCGCGCAGCGCCCGGGTGGGCTCGACCCGGGAGGCCCGGCGCGCGGCGGCCGCGACGGCCAGCTGCGCGGTGACGACGACGCCGCCGAGGACGATCAGCGGGGCGGTCGGCCCGATGTGCAGCGGCACGTCCGAGCCGACCACCCCGCGGTCGACCAGTTCGCCCCGCAGCAGCGCGGCGAGGCCGGTCCCGGCGGGGAGGCCGACGACCGCGGCCGCGAGGGTCAGCACCAGCGTCTCCAGGGCGATCATCCGCCGCACCTGTCCGGTGGTGGCGCCGACCGCCCGCAGCAGGGCCATTTCGCGCAGCCGCTGCTGGACGGAGAGCGCGAGCGCCCCCGCGACCACGAAGGCCGCGACGAACAGCGACAGCACGCCCGTCGTCCCGGCCAGCGAGGAGAGGCCGTCGCCGGGCCCGGGAGCGCCGGAGAACTCCAGCTCGCCCCGCTCGTCGCCGGTGTGCACCCGGGGCCCGGACCAGTCCGGCACGCCGGCGCGGTCCCGTGCCGCGGCGAGTACCCGCCGGGCCTGCTCGGCCGGTGCCCGCAGGTCGGTCCCCTCCCGCACGGTGAGCCCGATCGCGTCCGCGCCGGCCGCCGTCCCGGCGAGCTCGGCGGCCTGCCCGGGGCTGAGGAAGAGCGCGCTCTGACGGGCCAACTCCTGTGGTGCCGCGGCCAGTCCGGCCACGGTGTAGCCGCGCGGCGCCTCGGTGGTGGCCAGCCGTACGGTGCCGCCGACCGTGACCCCGGCGCGGGCGGCCGTCGCGGTGTCGAGGACCACCTCGTCCGGCCCGGTCGGGGCGCGGCCGGCGGTCAGCCGGAACGGGGTGAGGGCGGCGCTCGTCCAGGAGTGCCCGAGCGGGGGGCCGCCCTGCGGTCCGGTGAGGACCTGCCCGGAGGCGGTGACCACGGCCGCCGGGAAGGAGACCTCCGGGACTGCGGCCGTGACGCCGGGCAGCCGGGCGAGTTCCGCGGTCAGCGGGCCGGCGTCCGGGATGCGGGTGCCGTCGCCGACCACCACCGGGGCCCCGGCCCAGCGCTCGGTGGGGGTGCCCGCGCGCAGGGCGGACTCCAGCAGGACCCCGCAGGCGACGGTCAGGACCAGGGCGCAGACGAGCGCGGTGAAGGCGCCGGCGAAGCCCGCCTTCCGGGCCCGCACCGTTCGCCAGGCCAGCTTCAACACGCGGCTCGACCTCCCGGTGGTTCGCCCTCGATGACATCGCGAGCGTAGTTCCGGGGGCATCGGCCGGATTTCGGTTCGTCGACGAAGGGAGGCCTCGTTGAGACGGTCCGTGCGCCTTCCACGGGCAGATCCATGCGAAACGCACGGTCCGTCGAACCGGCGGGGCCGTACCGCCCGGGTGTCGGGGTGTCGGGGTGCCGGTCGCCGAAGCCGAAGCCGTGGCGCGTGGCGCGGGGCGCGTGGCGCGGAGAGTGCCGGGGGCTACGCCGTCGGCAGCCAGCCCATCTCCTCGGCGATCCGGATCGCGTCGACCCGGCCGCGGCCCCCGGTCTTGGCCACCGCGGCGGCCAGGTGGTTGCGCGCGGTGCCCGTGGAGATGAACAGCCGACCGGCGATCTCGGTGGCGGAGTCCCCCTGCGCCGCGAGCCGCAGGACCTCCGACTCCCGGGGCGTCAGCGGGTTCTCCCGGGTGTCCAGGGCGGCCAGCGCCAGCTCCGGGTCGACGACGCGCTCGCCGGCGGCCACCTTGCGGATCGCCGCCGCCAGCTCCTGCGCCGGGGCGTCCTTCCCGAGGAAGCCGAGCGCGCGGGCGGAGAACGCGGCGCGCAGGTTGGCGGGTCGCACCAGCCCGGTGAGGACCAGCGTCCGGCACCCGGGGAGCTTCTCGTGCAGTTCGGCCGCCGCCCGCAGCCCGTCCAGTCCGGGCAGGTCGATGTCGAGCACCGCGACGTCCGGGCGCACCTCCAGGGCGGTCGGCACCACCAGGTCCCCGCGCTCCACGTCGGCGACGACCTCCAGGTCCTCCTCGTACGCGAGGAGGGCCACCAGCGCGCCGCGCACCATGCTCATGTCCTCTGCCAGCAGGACCCTGATCATCCGTACTCTCCCCCTGTCAGGTGACGGCCACGGGCGGACTTCATTAGACAACAGGCCTTGCCAGGACCGGTTTCCGTGCTTGATCGGCCGCGAGCGGTCCGCCGGTCGGCGTAGCCTTCGTGCATGGCAGAGAGCAAGGTCCGGAAGGCCGCGGCGCAGGAGCCGGTGGCGAAGAAGGCGGCGGTGAAGCCGAGGAAGCCGGAATCGCGCCTGGCGATGGTGCGGCGGGCCCGGCGGATCAACCGCGAGCTGGCGGAGCTGTACCCGTACGCGCATCCGGAGCTGGACTTCGAGAACCCGTTCCAACTGCTGGTGGCCACCGTGCTGTCGGCGCAGACCACCGACCTCCGGGTGAACCAGACCACCCCGGCGCTGTTCGCGAAGTACCCGACGCCGGAGGACATGGCGGCGGCGAACCCGGAGGAGCTGGAGGAGATCATCCGCCCGACCGGCTTCTTCCGGAACAAGGCGAAGTCGCTCCTGGGCCTCTCGATAGCGCTGCGTGACGAGTTCGGCGGCGAGGTCCCCGGCCGGCTGGCCGACCTGGTGACCCTGCCCGGCGTCGGCCGCAAGACCGCCAACGTCGTCCTCGGCAACGCCTTCGGGGTCCCCGGCATCACGGTGGACACCCACTTCGGGCGGCTGGTCCGGCGGTTCGGCTGGACCACCGAGGAGGACCCGGTGAAGGTCGAGGCGGCCGTCGCCGAGATCTTCCCGAAGTCGGAGTGGACGATGCTCTCGCACCGGGTGGTCTTCCACGGCCGCCGGATCTGCCACTCCCAGAAGCCCGCCTGCGGCGCCTGCCCGATCGCGCCGCTCTGCCCCTCCTACGGCGAGGGGGAGACCGACCCGGAGAAGGCACGCAAGCTGTTGAAGTACGAGATGGGCGGCCGGCCCGGGCAGCGGCTGCGGCCGCCGGCCGACTTCCCCGGCGAGGCGGCCGCCCGCGCGGACGCCGCCGGCCACCACGGGCACGTCGCGGACCTGGCGGTGGACGCATGAGCGGGCGGTGGGGCCACCCCGGGCCGGAGGCCGGGGGAGTGGCGCGGGGCATCGAGCCGGACGGGCTGCCGAGCTGGCTGGAGCCGGTCCGGGAGGCGGCCGAGCGGGTGCTGCCGGAGCAGCTGAGCCGTTTCCTGCCACCGGCCGAGGGCGGCCGGCCGGCGGCCGTGCTGATGCTGTTCGGCGAGGGACCGGAGGGTCCGGACCTGCTGCTGATCGAGCGGGCCCGCTCATTGCGCTCGCACGCCGGCCAGCCGTCCTTCCCCGGCGGCGTGCTGGACCCGGAGGACGGTGACCCGAACGGCCCGGGCCCGATCGCGGCGGCGCTGCGCGAAGCCTGGGAGGAGACCGGCCTGGACCCGGCCGGGGTGCAGGTGTTCGCGGAGCTGCCCCGGCTGTACATCCCGGTGAGCAGCTTCGTGGTGACCCCGGTGCTCGGCTGGTGGCGCGAGGAGACGCCGGTGCGCCCGGTGGACGCGGCCGAGACCGGCGCGGTGTTCCGGGTCACGATCACGGAGCTGGCCGACCCGGCGAACCGGGTGCGGCTGCGCCACCCGTCGGGGCACATCGGGCCGGCCTTCGCGGTCGCCGGGCGGCTGGTCTGGGGCTTCACCGCCGGGGTGATCGACCGGGTGCTGCACCACGGCGGCCTGGAACTGCCCTGGGACCCGTCCCGGATCGTCGACCTCTCGGACGACGCGCTGGCCCTGGTCCAGGGAGACCTCGAACACTCCCGGGTGCTGCCGGGCGGCGACGCCGACGCTTCGTGACCGGACGTCGGCGCGTGCGGCGCGCGGACCGTGGGAGGGTGTCCGAGTGAACGTCCTGGATGTGCTGCTGATCGCCGCGGCCGTGGCATTCGCCGTGTCGGGCTATCGGCAGGGCTTCGTGGTCGGCGTGCTCTCGTTGGTCGGCTTCCTCGGCGGCGGCCTGCTCGCCGTCGAGCTGCTGCCGCTGCTGGTGCTCGACCACATCGGCCCGGGCACCACGGCCTCGGTGGTGGCCGTCGTGGTGGTGATCGTCCTCGCCGCGATCGGCCAGGCGATCACCGCGCACTTCGGCTGGAAGCTGCGCGGCCACATCGGGCGCCGCCCGGCCCGGGTGCTGGACGCGAGCGGCGGCGCGGTGGTGAACGTCGTCTCGATGCTGCTGGTGGCCTGGCTGATCGGTTCGGCGCTGGCCGGGGCGTCGCTGCCGACGGTCTCCAAGCAGGTGCGCTCCTCGGCGGTCCTCGGCGGGGTGCAGAACGCGCTGCCCGGCGACGCGCCGAACTGGTTCTCGGACTTCTCCAAGGTGCTCGCCCGCAACGGCTTCCCGCAGGTCTTCAACCCCTTCGAGCACGAGCCGATCACCCAGGTCGACACCCCCGACCCCGCGCTGGCCAACAGCCCGGCGGTGACGCGGGCCCGGCAGAGCCTGGTCAAGGTGGTCGGCACGGCGACCTCCTGCGGCAAGACCCTGGAGGGCAGCGGCTTCGTCTTCGCCCCGCACCGGGTGATGACCAACGCCCACGTGGTCGGCGGGGTCAACGAGCCGACCGTGCAGATCGGCGGGGTCGGCCAGCTGTACGACGCGACGGTGGTCCGCTACGACTGGCAGCGCGACATCGCCGTCCTGGACGTGCCCAAGCTGAACGCGCCCGCACTGGCCTTCGCCGGCGAGGCGAAGACCAACGACAGCGCGATCGTGGCGGGCTTCCCGGAGAACGGGGCCTTCAACGTCCAGCCGGCCCGCATCCGCGGCCGGATCCAGGCCAACGGCCCGGACATCTACCACCGCGGCCAGGTGGTCCGCGACGTCTACTCGGTGCGCTCGGTGGTCCGGCAGGGCAACAGCGGCGGGCCGCTGCTCACCCCGGACGGCGAGGTGTACGGCGTGGTCTTCGCCAAGTCGCTGGACAGCGCGGACACCGGCTACGTGCTGACCGCGGCCGAGGTGCGCGAGGACGTCGAGCAGGGCGGCGCCGCGACCGGCCGGGCGGACACCCAGGGGTGCGCGCTCTGACGGGTGCCGGCGGGGCAGGGCCGGGGTTGGGGTGGGATTGGGTTGGGGCTGGGGTCGGGCCGGGGCCGGGCTGTGGTCGGGCTGTGGTCGGGAAGGGCGCGCCGGGCCGGTCCGTCCGATATCCGTCGCCCCGTCAGGCAGCCCTGGTAGCCTCGGCCGCGCTCACCCGTTCGGCTCAACCGGGCGCCGTCCCGGCGTGGGCCCGACGAGAGGTCGTGGCAGTCCGATGATGGGTCACTCGCACGCGGTGAGCGGGGCGATGCTGTACGCGGCCTCGGCTCCCTTCCTGCCCCCGCTGCTCCTGCACACCACCCTGCAGCCGGCGGACATACTGATGGGCACGGTGCTGTGCGCGGGCGCGGCCCTGCTGCCGGACCTCGACCACCACGACGGCTCGATCGCCAACTTCCTCGGCCCCGTCTCCAAGGTGCTCTGCCGCTTCGTGGCGTGGATCTCCGGCGGCCACCGGCACGCCACCCACTCGCTGCTGTTCGTCGCGCTGATGGGCGCCGGCACCTGGGCCGGGGTCACCTACCTGGGGCGCAACTTCACCCTCGGACTGACCTTCTTCCTGCTGGCGCTCGCGATCCGGGCCCTGCGGCTCTGCCCGCCGGGCGACGGACCGGAGGCCTGGATCACCGTCATCGGCCTGGCCGCGCTCGGCACCTTCGGGATGAACACCTGGATGCCCAACTCGCCCGGCTGGCTGCCGTACGCGGTGGCGCTGGGCACGCTGGCGCACCTGCTCGGCGACTGCCTGACCAAGAAGGGCGCACCGCTGCTCTGGCCGCACAAGGAGCGCTACGAGGTCGTGCTGATCAAGCGCAGCGGCAACAGCGTCGAGACCAAGGTGCTGGTGCCGATCATGTCGGTGGCGACCTTCGTCCTGCTCTGGTTCACCGCGCTGTCGCCGACGATCGTGAACTGAACGGGCCGTGCCGGTCGGCCGGCACCGGGCGCATCGGTGCTCGGTGCGCCGGCACCCGGCGTACCGGTGCTCGGCGTACCGGTGCTCGGCGTACTGGTGCTCGGTGCGCCGGTGCCCGCTGTGCCGGGCGATGAGATGCGGCGCGGGGCCTCAGGTCTCGCGCCGCAGCCGTGCGCCCACCCAGCGGGCGCGCCGGCCGAGGATGCGGGGGATGCCGAGCTGCCGCCGCTCCGTGCGCCGGCGGCCGTCGGGGCCGTCGAAGCCGAGGTCGTCCGCCCGGTCGGGCCGGTGGGCGGAGCGCTGGGGGCTGTTGTGACGTCGGCCGCGCGGGGCGCCGCCGCTTTCGGGCATCCAACTCATACCGGAATGGATGCCCCTGGGCCGGTGGAGGTAACCGCCCGGGCCTCGCCGAAATTGGCCTATGCGGTTGTCATATGAGCGTCAACATAAGGGAGTTGGGCCCGAGAGCCCTTCCGGTCGGCCGAGCGTCCGACCGCACGTACGGCCGCTTCCGGCCGCGTACGGGATCCCCGGCTCCGCGTGGCCGTGCGGTTGCGTCCGGCCGCTTCCGGGGTCACTCCTTGTGGCGGCCGACCCAGTCCAGCAGCTCGGCGGTGAACTCCTCCGGCGCCTCCTCGTGCGGGAAGTGCCCGACGTCCGGCAGCAGCCGCCAGCGGTACGGCGCCGCCACGTACTCGCCGCCGCCGAGCGCGGTGTGCGACAGCAGCACCGGGTCCGCGGCGCCCTGGACGTGCAGGGTCGGCGCGGTGATCGGCTTCTTCATCCGCCGGGCGAACTGGATGCCGTCCGGCCGGGCCAAGGAGCGCAGCAGCCAGCGGTACGGCTCGATCGAGCAGTGCGCCGTGCTGGGGATCTGGATCGCCTGCCGGTACGCGTGCAGCGCGGCCTCGTCCAGGCCGTTCGGACCGGTCCAGGAGGTCAGGTAGCGGCCGACCTGCTCGGCGTCGTCGGCGACCAGGCGGCGCTCCGGTATCCACGGCCGCTGGAAGCCCAGCACGTGCTCGAAGGCGGCGAACTGCCGGCGGTCGGTCAGCAGCGCCCGGCGCAGGTCCCGCGGGTGCGCGGCGGAGACCACGGTGAGGCTCTGGATGACGGACGGCCGCATCACGGCCGCCACCCACGCCAGGGTGCCGCCGGAGGCGTGCCCGACCAGGTGCGCCCGGCGCTCGCCGAGCGAGCGGATCACCCCGGTGATGTCCAGGGCGAGGTTGCCCGGGTCGTACCCGCGCGGGGTGCGGTCGCTGCCGCCGATGCCGCGCAGGTCGAGCGCCACCGCCCGGTAGCCGGCCTCGGCGAGCGCGGTCAGCTGGTGGCGCCAGGCCCACCAGTACTCGGGCCAGCCGTGCACCAGCAGCACCAGCGGGCCGGAGCCCAGCTCGGCGATGTGGAAGCGGGCGCCGTTGGCCGCGAGGTCGCGGTGCGTCCACGGGCCGGCCTGCCGGATGCTCCAGGCCTCCGCGTCGCCCGCGGCCGGGGCCCCGGAGGAGGCCGCCGCGAAGGCTTCCCGACCGGTCTCCCGCTCAGGCTTTCGCCCAGGCTTCCGCCCAGGCTTCCGCGCGGGTGCCGGGCCGGTGCCCCCGGGGGCGGCGCCGGGGTCTTCGGGACCGGCGGGGCCTTCGGGGGTGAGTCCGGCGCCGGAGTCGGGGCCGGATTCGGCGGACGGCTGCGCGGGCACGGGCTTCTGGTCAAGCGGCATACCGAGAGCGTGTCACATCCCGGCGCCGGACACGTGCCCGGCACTCGTGGTCGGCGGGTTCGGAGCCCGCCCGGGCGGGCCCTCCCCGCTCACGGCGCGGCGCCGTCCCCGCCCGCCCGGGCCGGTCACCGGCGCCCCGCCGACACCGGGTCGGTTACGGGATGCGGCCGAAGGCCCGGTCGATCTCCTCCTGGGTGGCCGGCCGCGGCCGGGCGTTCTTCAGCACGTCGGCGGTCTTCTGGGCGCCCTCGATGGTGCGCACCGGCTTCTCGATCTTCTTGAACGACCGCCAGGCCAGCATCCCGAGCAGCACCGCGAGCAGCAGGTAGGCGCCCGCCACGACCAGGAAGGACCAGCCCAGCGACAGGCCCAGCGCGTGGATGCCGAAGGCCGCCGCGGCGCTCAGCATCGGGATGGAGAACAGCGCCACCACACCGGCGACGATCAGCGAGACGCCGCCGGAGACGCCGCGCTTGACGTCCGCCCGGATCTCGGCCTTGGCGAGCGCGATCTCGTCGTGGACCAGCGCGGACAGGTCGGCGGTGGCCGCCGCGAACAGCTGCCCCACCGAACGCTCGCCCTCGTAAGGCACCCGGCCGTTGCTGGACGGGTCTGCGGCTCCTGCGGGCATCAGCGGTTCTCCTCTGCGGCTGTGCGGCGTGACGCCGCCGCGGGTGTGCGGTTCCGGGGCCGGCGGGGGGTCCGGAGGCGTCTGTGGGTTGTCGACAGCTCAGAATCATGCCCCTACCGGTCAGTCGGACACCACTCCGGGGCCCCGCCGGAGGGATGTGTCCCGGCGGCGGGGGTGCTCCGGGCGCCTCCGCCGGGGCCTGCCGGAGGTCGTGGTCCCCGGTCCTCGGGTGCCTCGGTCGGGCCCGCCGGACCGTTCCCCCGCCCCGGTCCTCCGGGTGCCGGCCGAAGGGCCTTCCGGGGTCCCGGCCGGGAGGCCTCGGGCAGGGCTTCAGTCGGGGCGTCTCAGCCGGTGTGGCCGGGCCGGCCCTGGTGGCCGGGGCCGGGGTCGCCTTCCTCACCGGTCGCCGGGCGGGGCGACTCGCCGACCCTGGCCTGCCAGGCCGGGTCGTCCTCCTGGTAGATGTCGGGGATGCCGTCCCCGTCCACGTCCCGGTCCTCCTCCTCGCACAGCTCGCGGTAGTGCCGGTTGCGCAGTTTCAGCAGGACCGTGGCGACGACCGCGGCGAGCACCGAGCCCACCAGCACCGCCGTCTTGGCCCGGGCGGCGAGCGCAGGGTCGTCCGGGAAGGCCAGCTCGCTGATCAGCAGCGAGACGGTGAAACCTATGCCCGCGAGCACCGAGACCGCGACCATGTCGGCCCACTTGAGCCGCGGGTTCAGCTCGGCCCTGGTGAACCGGGCGGTCAGCCAGGCCCCGCCGAACACGCCCACCGACTTGCCGACCAGCAGGCCGATCACGATGCCCAACGGGGCGGCCTGGGTGAACACCTCGCGCAGCTTCGGGCCGGAGACGGCCACCCCGGCCGAGAACAGCGCGAACAGCGGGACGGCGAGGCCGGCCGAGAGCGGGCGGACCAGGTGCTCGATGTGCTCGCCGGGGGAGTGCTGCTCGTCGCCCTCCCGGTGGCAGCGCAGCATCAGACCCATGGCGACGCCCGCCACCGTGGCGTGGATGCCGCTCTCGTGCATCAGTGCCCAGGTCACGAAGGCCAGCGGCACGAAGAGGTACCAGCCGTGGACACCGCGCCGGTGCAGGAACCAGAACAGCGCCAGCCCGACGAAGGCGAGGCCGAGCGCCCAGAACTTGATGCCGTGGCTGTAGAAGATCGCGATGATCAGGATCGCGATCAGGTCGTCGACCACCGCCAGGGTGAGCAGGAAGGCGCGCAGCGGGGACGGCAGGTGGCTGCCGACCACGGCCAGCACCCCGAGTGCGAAGGCGATGTCGGTGGCGGTCGGGATCGCCCAGCCACTGGGATGCCCGCCGCTGCCGGAGTTCACCAGGGCGAAGAGGATCGCGGGCAGTGCCACCCCGCAGACGGCGGCGACCACGGGCAGCAGCGCGGCACTGGGCGTGCGCAGCTCACCCGCGACGAACTCGCGTTTGAGTTCGATCCCGGCGACGAAGAAGAAGATCGCCAGCAGGCCGTCCTTGGCCCAGGTGGCCAGGGAGAGGTTCAGGTGCAGCGGGGCGGAGGGGCCGACGGTGTAGTCGAGCACGCTCTGGTAGGCCTGCGGCCAGGCGTTGGCCCAGATCAGTGCGACGACGGCGGCACCCAGCAGCAGCATGCCGCCGACCGTCTCGGTGCGCAGGGCGTCGGTGATGAAGGTGCGCTCGGGCAGTGACAGCCGGCCGAGGAACTGCCGGCGGCGGGTCGTCGGCTCATGAACGGGCGGCTGGTCGGTCACGCGGGACCTCCTGGGGCTGGGAGCGGCAAATGGATGCACGTGTGGTGCAGTTGCCGACCAGACTTCCCGGCGCGCCCTGTGACGCCCGCGACTCCCGTCAAGGGATCTTGATGCGTCCTTAATAGTCTAGCGGGACGTTTGGGTGACATCCGGATTGTCCTAACAAAGGACTTAATCCCTGCGGGCTGGTTTCGCACTCCGGAGGAGCAGCGGCCCGTACGCGGAACGGCGGCCGCGTACGCGGAGCGGCGGCCTGTACTCGGAAGGGCGGCCTGTACTCGAGCGGCGGCCGCGTGCCCGACGGGCGGCCCCGTGCTCGAACGGCGGCTCGGCACCGGACGGCGGCAGGGCCGCTGGGAGAAGGTGGGATGCCCGGATGGCCCCGCTGTCCGAACGGGTGACTGACGGGACGACTGTGCCCCGGGCGGTGATCACCGCCCGGGGCACAGTCGTCGTCTCAGTGGCGCTCGGCGGTTGCCGGCGCCGTGGGCTCAGCCGTTGTCGTGGGCTCAGCCGTTGCCGTTGCTGTTGTCGGAGGGCGGCAGCTGGGCCTGGATCTGGCTCATCACCGTGCTGTCGGCCAGGGTGGTGGTGTCACCGACCTCGCGGCCCTCGGCGATGTCACGCAGCAGGCGGCGCATGATCTTGCCGGAGCGGGTCTTCGGCAGCTCGCCGACCACCTTGATCTGCTTCGGCTTGGCGATCGGGCCGAGCGTGCGGCCGACGTGTGCCCGCAGCTCCTCGACCAGCTCGGGGCTCTCGGTGACGCCGCCGCGCAGGATCACGAAGGCGACGATGGCCTGGCCGGTGGTGGCGTCGGTCGCGCCGACCACGGCGGACTCGGCCACCGAGGGGTGGCCGACCAGGGCCGACTCGACCTCGGTGGTGGAGATGTTGTGCCCCGAGACGAGCATGACGTCGTCCACCCGGCCGAGCAGCCAGATGTCCCCGTCCTCGTCCTTCTTGGCGCCGTCACCGGCGAAGTAGCGGCCCTCGAAGCGCGACCAGTAGGTGTCGATGTAGCGCTGGTCGTCGCCCCAGATGGTGCGGAGCATGGACGGCCACGGCTCGGTGAGCACCAGGTAGCCGCCGGAGCCGTTCGGCACCTCGACGGCGTTGTCGTCCACCACGGTGGCCGCGATGCCCGGCAGACCGCGCTGGGCCGAGCCCGGCTTGGTCTCGGTGACGCCCGGCAGCGGGCTGATCATGATGGCGCCCGTCTCGGTCTGCCACCAGGTGTCCACGATCGGACAGGTGCCGCCGCCGATGTGCTCGCGGTACCAGACCCAGGCCTCGGGGTTGATCGGCTCGCCGACGCTGCCCAGCACCCGCAGCGAGGACAGGTCGAACTTCGCGGGGATGTCGTCGCCCCACTTCATGAAGGTGCGGATCGCGGTCGGCGCGGTGTAGAGGATGGTCACGCCGTACTTCTGGACGATCTCCCAGAACCGGCCCTGGTGCGGGGTGTCCGGGGTGCCCTCGTAGATGACCTGGGTGGCGCCGTTGGAGAGCGGGCCGTAGACGATGTACGAGTGGCCGGTGACCCAGCCGATGTCGGCGGTGCACCAGTAGACGTCGGTCTCCGGCTTGAGGTCGAAGACCGCGTGGTGGGTGTAGCTGGCCTGGGTGAGGTAGCCGCCCGAGGTGTGCAGGATGCCCTTGGGCTTACCGGTGGTGCCCGAGGTGTAGAGGATGAACAGCGGGTGCTCGGCGTCGTGCGCCTCGGGGGTGTGCTCGGTGGACTGGCGCGCGGTGATCTCGTGCCACCAGACGTCGCGGCCCTCGGTCCACGGGACGTCCTGCTCGGTGCGGCGGACCACCAGGACGTGCTCGACGCCGTCGACCTTGGTGAGCGCCTCGTCGATGGCCGGCTTCAGGGCGGAGGGCTTGCCCCGGCGGTAGCCGCCGTCGGCGGTGATGACGAGCTTGGCCTGGGCGTCCTGGATGCGGGAGGCGACGGCGTCGGAGGAGAAGCCGCCGAAGACCACCGAGTGGGTGGCGCCGATCCGGGCGCAGGCGAGCATCGCGACGACCGCCTCGGCGATCATCGGCAGGTAGACGGCGACCCGGTCGCCCTTGCGGACACCGAGTTCCAGCAGTGCGTTGGCCGCCTGCGAGACCTCGTCCTTGAGCTGGGCGTAGGTGATCGAACGGCCGTCGCCGGGCTCGCCCTCGAAGTGGATCGCGACCCGGTCGCCCAGGCCGTTCTCCACGTGGCGGTCGACGCAGTTGTACGCGACATTGAGCTTGCCGTCGGCGAACCACTTGGCGAAGGGAGGGTTGGACCAGTCGAGGGTCTCGGTCGGCTCGACGGCCCAGGTGAGGCGACGGGCCTGCTCGGCCCAGAAGCCCAGACGGTCCTCGGAGGCCTGCGCGTACGCGGCCGCGGTGACGTTGGCGGCTGCGGCGAGCTCTGCCGGCGGGGCGAAGCGCCGCTCCTCCTTGAGCAGGTTGGCCAGGCTCTCGTTGCTCAACGCGCACTCCTCATCGAGTCATGATCGGGGGCGTTCCCGTGCGTGGGGATTGTCCCGTGTGTCCCAGCGCACAGCTCACCAGGCGAACGGGGCAGTTGACAAGAGGCTCCTGGGAATTGGTGTAGACCTTTGACCGATGGCCGGCCGGGTTCCGGTCCGATCCACCGCGGAGGACCGGACGGCCGTTCGGGGGTGGGTGGGCCCGTGCCCCGGCCCGCCCGGCGGGACACGGACCCGGCTCTCAGGCGGCCAGTCGGGGGCCCTCCCCGCCGTCCCCAGCCGGAAGCCGATCATCCGCATTCACCCGTTCGGCCGATGCTGTGTCCGGCCGGTCCTCGGAGCCGGTCCCGGTGGGGTTCTCGGCATGGTGTTCGATTCCGTTCGTGCGATCGCCGGTGCGGGCCTCGATCGGGCTGAACGTCCCGGCGGCCCGGTCCAGGACATAGGCCTGGGCCGTCGCGAAGTCGAAGTACATCCCGACCAGTCGCAGGGTGCCCTCCTCGACCCGGCGCTCCACCGCCGGGTTCGCCATCAACTGGTCCAGCTGCTGGACCACGTTGGTGATGCAGAGTTGCTCCACGACGTCCACCGCCGGCCGGGTGGCGAACTCCGCCGGGACGCGTCGGAGCCGGTCCAGCGAGCCGCGGCCGTTGCGCAACCAGCGGGCCAGGGGGGTGGGCGGCCCGGGGCGCTCGTGCACGCCGTCCAGCAGGGCCTTCATCGCGCCGCAGCCGGAGTGGCCGCAGACCGTGATCGAGCGGACCTCCAGCACCTCGACCGCGTACTGCACCGCGGCGGCCACCGAGTCGTCGGCCGCTCCGGGTTCGTGCGGGGCCGGCACCAGGTTGCCCACGTTGCGCACGGTGAACAGGTCGCCCGGACCGCTGTTGGTGATCATGCTGGTGACCATCCGGGAGTCCGCGCAGGTCAGGAAGAGCTGGGAGGGCGCCTGCCCCTCGCGGGCCAGCCGCGCGAGTTCCGGCCTGATCAGCGGGGCGGTGTGCAGCTGGAACACCCGGACTCCGTCCAGCAGTCGGCCGTGCGGGTCCTCCTGCTGATCGATGCAGTGGTGGCCGACCCAGGGCGTCCAGGCCCGGCACCGGTGCGGGCCCGGTGAACTGCCCGCGCGCACGGTGCCGTCCGGGTCCAGCACTTCGTCGTCCTGGCGGCGCGTCACCATCGAGACCCGGCTGCCCGCGTCCTGGTGCGCGGCCCGCCAGGTGTGCAGCGTCTCGTACGCGGCGTGGTCCAGGAAGGAGCCGTCGTGGATCACCGTGACCTCGGCCCCGGCGGGGATGCCGGCCAGCGCCCGGCTGAGCCGGGGTACGGCGGTGAAGGTGAGCGGGCCGTGCGTCCGGACGGTGACCGTCCCGTCGGGGCCGGTCTCCACGTCCACGTGGGCGCGGGTCAGCCGGTAGAGCGCGAGCAGTACGGCGGTGCCGGCGCCGATCGCGACGCCCCACAGCACGCCGGAGGCCACCACGCCGAGCACGGTGATCAGGTAGACGGGGAACTCGCGGTGCCGGTGCACCCTGCGGATGTGCGCGAAGCTCACCATCTGCAGCCCGACCACCAGCACCAGAGCGGCGAGCGCGGCCAGCGGGACGTGGCGCAGCCCGCCGGTCAGCGCCAGCGCGGCGGCCAGCACCCAGACGCCGTGCAGCACCGAGGCCCACCTGGTCCGGCCACCGGCCCGCACGTTGGCGGTGCCGCGCACCGCGCCCCCGGCGACCGGCAGCCCGCCGACCAGGCCGCTCACCAGGTTGGCGAGGCCCTGGCCGCGCAGTTCGCGGTCGAGGTCGCCGGTGCGCCGGGACATCCGGTCGATCGCGACGGCGGACAGCAGCGACTCCACGCTGGCCACGGCGGTGACGGTGAGGACGGCGGCGAGCAGCCCGAGGACCGGGCCGTGCGGAAGCGCGGGCAGGAGCGACTGCGGGCGCCAGGCGGGCAGCTCGATGTGGGCGAGCCGCAGGTCCAGGGCGAGGACGAGGGCGGTGGCCAGCGCGACCCCGGCCAGCGGGCCGGGCACCTTGGTCAGCCGGGCGCCGAACTCGGCGGCACGGCCGGGGAGTCGGCCGAGCCGGGGCCAGCCGACCAGGACGGCGACGGTCACCGTGCCGGCCAGCACCGCGGCCGGGTGCGGGCCGGACAACTGGCCGGGAAGGGCCAGGATGTCGGCGATCGCGGAGCTCTGCGGGGAGCCGCCGAGGACGACGTGGAGCTGCGCGATCGCGATGGTGATCCCGACCCCGGCCAGCATGCCGTGCACGATCGCGGGCGAGACGGCGAGCGCCGTCCGGGCCACCCGACGTGCGCCGAGGAGGAGTTGGAGCAGGCCGGCGGCGACGGTGATGGCGCAGGTGGCCTGCCAGCCGTACCGGGCGATCAGCCCGGCGGTGATCACCGTCAGCGCCGCCGAGGGGCCGCTGACCTGGAGCGGTGTGCCGCCGAACAGCCCGACCACGATCCCGCCCACGGCCGCGGCGGCCAGGCCGGCGGTGAGCGGGGCGCCGGTGGCGAGCGCGATGCCGAGGGAGAACGGCACGGCGATGAGGAAGACCACGAGGGACGCGAAGAGGTCCTGGGCCCACCGGATCCGGGGGCCCGGGCCCGGTGGCGCGTGGTCGGTGGTGTCGGAGGCGATGGGGGCGCTGGAGATGTCGAGGGTCATTGTCTTCCCGTCTGTCCGGGGGAGCGAA
>NZ_JBHVJT010000110.1:0-21082 GCF_042798815.1 Kitasatospora sp. NPDC057738
ACCGGACGACCGAGGACGCCAACGCCAAGCTCTGGGGCTGACGTTCGGGTTCCTTGAGGAACGGCAGGGGGCGGGTACCCGGATTCCGGGCACCCGCCCCCGACGCGCGGCACGGGTGAACGACATGAGGGGTGGCAGGGTGTCCCGACACGGGTACCGGAAGGCGGCCGCGGCGATCGCCGCGCTCACGGTGCTGGGCGGCCCGCTCGCCGCCCCGGCGTACGCCGAGGGCGGGCCCGCGCTGGCCGCGGCCGGCGACTGCCCCAAGAACGCGCCCGATGTGCCGACCGTGCCGTGGTCGCTCCAGCGACTGCTGCTCAACGAGCTGTGGCAGGGCGGGAAGACCACCGGCGTGGGCGTGAAGGTCGCGGTCATCGACACCGGCGTCGACCTGGGCAACCCGCAGTTGGCGGGCCAGGTCCCGGCCGACTCCTCCGGTCAGAAGCTGGTCGACAAGCTCCAGGCGGGCTCCAACCTGCTGGTCAACCGGGAGACCAAGGAGCCGGTCAAGGGCGCGTCCGTCGAGGACCCGGTCGGGCACGGCACCAAGGTGGCCGGCATCATCGCGGCCCGGGTCAGGCCGCAGACCGGTTTCGTCGGACTGGCTCCCGACGCCCAGATCCTCTCGATCCGGCAGAACGACAGCGACGGAAACGGCGACGTCTCCACCCTGGTCCAGGCGATCAGGGAAGCGGTCGACAAGGGCGCCGGGGTCATCAACATCTCCCAGGACGTGCGCGGTGCGGGCGACGCCCGCTTCGGCGGGTACCAGGACCTGAAGGCCGCCGTCGAGTACGCGGAGTCGCGCAACGTCGTGGTGGTCGCCTCCACCGGGAACGACGGCAAGGAGGGCGACACCTACCCGGGCGCCTTCCCGACCGTGCTGGCCGTCGGCGCCTCCGACCGCAACAACGAGCGCGCGCCGTTCTCCCAGTACGGCAGCTTCGTGAAGGTCGCCGCGCCCGGTGTCGACATGCTGTCCACCGTGCCGGGGAGCGGCCAGTGCGTGGACAACGGCACCAGCTTCGCCGCCCCGTACGTCTCCGGCCTCGCCGCGCTGCTGAGGAGCGCCCACCCGAACTGGAAGGCGGCCCAGGTGCGGGCCTGGATCGAGCAGACCGCGCAGCGGACCCAGCGCGAGCCGGACAAGTTCATCGGCTGGGGTGTGGTGGACCCGGTCAAGGCCGTCACCAAGGCTCCTGAGGACGCGCCCTACGCGCCCGTCCCGGACGCCCCGGTGCAACTCGCCGCCGCGCCGATCGTGCCGCGCCCGGTGGGCCTCGGCGAGACCCAGGCCGACCGCGACGGCCGTACCGCGACGTACGTCGTGGGCGTCGGCGCGCTGCTGGTGGCCCTGCTGATCGGCGGCGGCGTGGTGCTGCGCGACCACCGGCGCAAGTCCGCCGACTGACGCCCGGCCGGCACCCGGCCGACTCCCCATCGATGCCCGCCCGGCGCCCGGCGCGGGCCGGCTCACCGAAAATCCGCCGGGACCCCTGTAACACCGCCGCCCGCCCGCCGCATCGATGAAGTGTCAGGGAGGGCGGACCGCGGGGGGCAGGGCGCATGAGGTGGATCGGGGCGGGCCGGGAGGCCAAGGACGCGGAGTTCCTGGAACTCGTCTCCGGCCGCACCGGCCACCTGTACCGCTCGGCCTGCCTGCTCACCAGCGGCGACACCCACTACGCCGAGGACCTCGTGCAGGAGGCCCTCAGCCGGATGTACGTGCTGTGGCGGCGCAGCGCCTTCACCGGCCGGGGCCGGATCGACAACCCGGCGGCCTACACCCACACCGTCATGGTGCGCACCTTCCTCGCCCAGCAGCGCCGCCGTTCCAGCGGCGAGCGTCCCAGTGACGTCCTGCCGGAGCCGGCGGGACACGACACCGACAGCACCCTGCGGCTGACCCTCCTCGACGCGCTCGGCCGGATGCCGCCCAAGGACCGCGCGGTCCTGGTGCTGCGCTACTGGGAGGACCGCAGTGTCGAGGAGACCGCCGAGGCGATGCGGGTCTCCTCCGGCGCCGTCCGCACCCGCACCACCAGGGCCCTGAACCGGCTGCGCGCCCTGCTCGGCGACTCGCTGACCGAGCTCGCCGCCCGCTGAGGCCGGCGGGCGCCCGGCCGTGCGGCGCTTCCCGCCATCCGTGACACGGCACTTCCCGCAACCCGCGACGCAAGGAGACGGTGAACACCCATGTCCGAACCGGACAAGTTCGAGGACGATCTTCTCTACGCCCTCACCCGTACGGGCGAAGGCTTCCGCACCGGACAGGCAGACCTGGTCGCGGGCGGCTACCGGCGCGGCCGCCGCCGCTGGCGCCGCCGCTCGACCGCCGCCGTGGTGGGCGGTGCGGCCGCCCTGGCCCTGGTGGGCACCGGCGCGGTGTTCCTGGGCGCCCCGGCCGGCAAGGACGCGGGCACGGTGAGCGCGGCCTCCGCCCCGGCGGGCGCCACCCCCGACGCCACCACCCCCGACGCCACCGGCAGCGCCGCCGCCGCGGCCACCCCGACCTCGGTGAAGTCCTCCGCTCCGACGGTGGTCTCCGGTGACGAGGTGGTGGCCACCTTCCGGGCACTCCTGCCCAAGGGCCAGGTGTCCGACGCGAAGGGGCATGGAACCGACGAGAACAGGGGGAGTTACGCGGACGCCAACCTGGTCTTCGACGATGGCCAGGGCCGGTCGCTGATGGGCCTCAGCATCCAGAAGCACCGCCCCAAGGACGTCCAGCCGCAGACCTGCCCGACGAACCTCAAGATCGCCTCGATGGACTCCTGCACCGTCACCGTCCTGCCGGACGGATCGAAGCTCATGCTCACCCAGGGCTACGAGTATCCGGACCACCGGGCCACCACCAAGGAGTGGCGCGCCTCGGTGGCCCGTCCGGACGGCGGGCTGATCGGCTTCAGCGAGTGGAACTCCCCCCAGGAGAAGGACGCGCCGGACAGCCGGCCCAACCCGCCGCTCACGCTGGACCAGCTGAAGGCCGTCGTCACGGACAAGTCCTGGGACCGGGTCGTCGCGGCCCTCAAGTTCGACGGCGTCGACACCGAGGCGATCGACCCGGGCCTGTCGCTGCAGGACCGCGAGACCGTCCTGACCGGGCTGTTGCCCTCCGGGGTGACCGTGACCGACCGCAGGAGCCGGGAGCTGCGGGCGGACTTCGACCTGGCCGGGGGCGGGCGGACCGGGACCCTGACGCTGACGGTCGAGAACTGGGCGAAGGCCCCCGACGACCGGCCGGGACCGGAGTCGTACCAGGACGCGGAGACCCTGCCGGACGGGACGAAGCTCCTCGTGCGCGGCGCGGTGGCCAGCGCCCCGAAGGGAGTGCTGGTCGTGGACGCGATGCGGCCGGACGGCATGGAGGTCCTGGTCACGCTGGCGTCGAAGGGCGATCCGCTGATGACCGCGGCGGAGCTGCGGGCGATCGCCACCAGCCCGGTGTGGAAGGCGAAGAAGTAGGCGCGGGGACCGGACGCGCACACGGCGGTGCCCCGGGCTGGGGGAGGCCCGGGGCACCGCCGTGTGGGGGAGGGGTGGGGGTCAGTCCTGCTGGTCCTCGGGGAGGCTGATCACCCAGCGGGTGTCCTGCCGGGGGCGCAGGTAGAACAGCCAGTAGAGGGTGGCGGCGGCGGTGATGCCGCCGGTCCACAGCAGGGGCTCGGTGTCCAGCTTGGTCATGACGTAGACCAGGACGGCGATCAGCACGATCGGGACGGCCGGCCACAGCGGCATCCGCCAGGCGGCGGCGTGCTTGTGGTGGGCGCGGCGGGAGAGCAGCGCGGCGATCGCGACCAGCAGGTACATCCCGGTGACGGCGACGCCGGTGATGTTGCTCAGCAGTTCGCCCTTGACGAAGCAGAGCGCGGCGCCGGGCAGGCCGACCGCCAGGGTGGCGATCCACGGCGAGCCGAAGCGGCCGAGGGTGCCGAAGGCCTTGTTGACCGGCTCCGGCCAGGCCTTGTCACGGGCGGAGGCGAACAGCACCCGGGAGTTCTGGATGACCATGACGATGCCGGCGTTGATGATGGCCAGCGCGACGCAGAGGCTGATGAAGGTGCCGACCGCGGAGTTGCTCCAGGCGGTGACCATGCCGGAGATGTCGCCGGCGGACAGGGTCTGGAGGTCGGGGGCGCCCATGGTGATGGCGACGACCGGGACCAGGATGATGGCCGAGGAGATGCCGAGCGTCCACAGCACGGTGCGCGAGACGTTGCGGCGGGGGTTCTCCAGCTCTTCCGACAGGTAGACCGCGGTGGAGAAGCCCTGGGTGATGAAGAGGGCGATGCCGAGCGCGCCGACGATGGCGCCCACGCTGACCGTGGTGGTGGCGCCGTTGTCCCCGGTGACCACGCCGTGCAGCAGGCTGGGGGCCCCGCTGTTGGTGTGGGCGAAGCCGAGCACCGAGACCACGCCGGCCGCGATGACCTCCAGGACCAGGAAGATGCCGGTGATCCAGGCGTTGGCACGCAGGTCGAGCAGGCCGGCCAGGGTGGCGGCCAGCATCACGGCGGCGCCGGTCATGGCCTTGTCCAGGTGCAGGACGGGGGCGAGGTAGTCGGCGGTGCCGAGGGCGATGACGGACGGGACGATCATCACCACGATCAGCGAGAGCACGAAGACCAGCCAGCCCATCAGCCGTCCGGCGAGGGTGCCGACCATCGCGTACTCGCCGCCGGCGCTGGGGATCAGGGTGCCGAGCTCGGAGTAGCAGAACGCGACCGCGACGCAGAGCACGGTGCCGATCGCGATGGCCAGCGCGGTGGCGCTGCCGATGCTGGAGAACAGTTCCGGCACGATCACGAAGAGCGTCGAGGCGGGCGTGACGCAGGACAGCGTGAGCAGGGTGCCGCCCACCACGCCGATCGAGCGCTTGAGCTGCTGGGGCGCGGCCGCCTCGGCCGCCGGGGCGGCTACGTTCTGTGGCGGACGAAGCGTGTCGGTCATGTGGCTTCCGATCGGCTCTGCGGTGCTGGAGTGGGAGCGGTATCGCCTCCGCTGGCTGGTTGCTCGGTGTCCGGTTCCAGTCGCTCCCTGGCCGCCATGGAACCTTGGGCGTATTGATTGCGTCAACGCCGGAACTGCTTCGGAATCCGTTGCGGTGAGCGGCGCGGACATGCGATCCGATGATCACTTTCGGTCATTGCGAGCTTTGTCCGACTTGTTACCTCGGCCACATTGCAATTGAATCGAAGGTGAAAAAAGGGGGAGCAGTGTGATTCAAAGGCCATGCTCCGGATGGACGGCGACACGCCAGGTGCCCCCGAAGCGCCCGGCAACTCCCCGGCCGGGTACGGGAACCGCAGCCCCCGCCCGGAAAGTGGCAGGTAACGTTTCGGAACCTGGGACGCCGAAGGGGCCGGACCCCACGGGTCCGACCCCTTCGCTCACCGTCCGTGACGGCCGGCGCGGCTACGCCACCGGCAGCCAGCCCGTCTGGACCATCTGCCCGCTGGTCACCCGGCGTGACACGTAGACGCCCCGGCCCGGCGGCAGCGCCTGCGGCTTGACCGTCCCCAGCAGCGCGCCCTCGTCCCGGTTGCCGGAGAGGATCACGCCCTGGCCGCCGAGCTCGCGCATCCGCTGCAGCACCGGCTCGTACAGCGAGCGGCCGGCGCCGCCCGCGCTGCGGGCCACGATCACCCGCAGGCCGATGTCGCGGGCGAACGGCAGGAACTCGGCCAGCGGGGCCAGCGGGTTGCCCGAGCTCGTCGAGACCAGCTCGTAGTCGTCGACGATCACGAACATGTCCTTGCCGCTGTACCAGCTGCGGTTGCGCAGCTGCTCGGCGGTCACGTCCGGGCCCGGCAGGCGGCGCGAGCAGGCGCCGCGCAGCATGTCGACGATGGCCGCCATGGCCGGCTGCGCGGCCGCGTACTCCACCAGGTACTCCGGCGGCACGGTGCCGAGCAGCGCGCGCCGGTAGTCGCCGACCACGATGCCCGCCTGGTCCGGGGTGTAGCGCTCGGTGATCTGCTTGATCAGCATCCGCAGCACCGCCGACTTGCCGGACTCGGTGTCGCCGAAGACGATGAACAGCGGGTCGGTCTCGAAGTTGACGAAGGCCGGCGCCAGCTCCGCCTCGTCCACGCCGAAGGCGACGCCGCGCTCCGGGTGCTCGAAGCCCTTCGGCAGCGAGTGGCCGTCCAGTACGGCCGGCAGCATCCGCACCTGCGGGGCGCGCGGGCCGGTCCAGGCCCCGTCGATGGCGCTGACCAGCCCGGCCACCCCGGTCTGGAGGTCGTCCACCGAGGAGGAGCCGTCCAGGCGCGGCAGGCCGGACAGGAAGTGCAGCCGTTCCGGGGTGATGCCGCGCCCGGCCAGCGGCGGGACGTTCTGCGCCACCCGGCGGTCGACCTCGGACTCCATCGCGTCACCGAGCTTCAGCTCGGTGCGGTTCTGCAGCAGGTCCTTCAGCGCCGGGCGCACCTCGGCGTACCGGGCCGCGGTGATGACCAGGTGCACGCCGTAGCCGAGGCCGCGCTGGGCGATGTCGCCGATCACCGGCTCCAGGCCCTCGAACTCCTGCTTGAAGGTGTTCCAGCCGTCGATCACCAGGAAGACGTCGCCGAAGGCCTCGTCCGGCAGCTGGCCGGCCGCCCGGCGGGCCCGGTAGGTGCCGATGGTGTCGATCCCGGCGGCCCGGAACAGCTCCTCGCGCCGGTTGAGCACCCCGTGCACCTCGGAGACCATCCGGCGCACCTTGTCCACGTCCAGGCGCCCGGCCACCCCGCCGACGTGCGGCAGCCCGGCGAGCGACTGGAAGCTGCCCGCGCCGAAGTCGAGCAGGTAGAACTGCACCTCCAGCGGGGTGTGGGTGAGGCCGAACGAGGCCACCGTGGTGCGCACCACGGTGGACTTGCCGGAGCGCGGGCCGCCCACGATCAGGCCGTGGCCGGCCGCCCCCGCGTAGTCGACCTCCAGGATGTCCGTCTTCTGCTCGCGCGGCTTGTCGACGATGCCGATCGGCACCCGCAGCCGGCCCGCCGGGTAACCGGGCGCGGTCAGTCCGCGCTCCGGCACGACCTGCAGCGGCGGCAGCAGGTGGTCCGTGCTCGGCGCCTCCTCCAGCGGCGGCAGCCACACCTGGTGCGCGGCCGGGCCCTGGCCGGCCATCCGCTGGACGAACACGTCCAGCACGGTGTCCACCAGGGCGTCGTCCTGCTCCGGGGCCTGCGGCGCGACCTCCTCCTCCACCGGGTCCGGCAGGTCCACGAAGGCCGCGGTGAACTCGACCGGGCGCGCGTTGACCCGCCGCCCGCCGGTCGACCGCTGCTGCCCCGGCGCCCGGTACGGCCCCGAGACGTAGGCGGCCTTGAACCGGTCCATCACGTCCTCGCCGAACTTGAGGTAGCCGACGCCCGGCACCGGCGGCAGGTGGTAGGCGTCCGGTACGCCGATCGCCGCCCGGGACTCCGCGGCCGAGAAGGTGCGCAGACCGATCCGGTACGACAGGTAGGTGTCCAGGCCGCGCAGCTTGCCCTCCTCCAGGCGCTGCGAGGCCAGCAGCAGGTGCACGCCCAGCGAGCGGCCGATCCGGCCGATCTGGATGAACATCTCGATGAAGTCGGGCTTGGCGGTGAGGAGTTCGGAGAACTCGTCGATGATCAGAACGAGCGAGGGCAGCGGGTCCAGTGCCGCGCCGGCCGCCCGGGCCCGCTCGTACTCGTGGATGTTGGCGTAGTTGCCCGCCGAGCGCAGCAGTTCCTGGCGGCGGTGCAGCTCGCCCTCGATCGCGTCGCGCATGCGGTCGACCAGGGTGAGCTCGCCCTCCAGGTTGGTGATCACCGCGGAGGTGTGCGGCATGTCCGCCATGCCGGAGAAGGTCGCACCGCCCTTGAAGTCGGCGAGGACGAAGTTCAGGATCTCCGAGGAGTGGGTCATCGCCAGTGCCAGCACCAGCGTGCGCAGCAGCTCCGACTTGCCGGAACCGGTCGCGCCCACGCACAGGCCGTGCGGGCCCATGCCCTCCAGCGCGGCCTCCTTGATGTCCAGGTAGACGTGCTCGCCGTTGGCGCCGACGCCGATCGGCACCCGCATCCGCTCGTGCTGGGCGCGCGGGCGCCAGCTGCGGGCCACGTCGAAGGAGCCCGGGTCGCCCGAGCCCATCATGTCGGTGAAGTCGAGGTTGGACAGCAGCGGCTCGTCGTCCCCGCCGGCCGAGATCCGGTACGGCGCCAACTGCCGGGCCAGCGCCTCGGACTGCCACACCGACAGCAGGTCGGGCTTGCCGGTGTACGTCGCGCCGGAGGCCGAGCGCAGCACCAGTTCCTCGGCGCCGACCGTCACCATCAGGTGCCCGCTGGGCTCGTCGACCTCGCCCGGCACCACCTCGATGACGGTCACGCCCTGCACGCCCTCCGGGCTCGCCAGCAGCGATTCGTGCGGCACCCCGGCGCCGTCCATGACGACCACCAGGTGCGGCTGGTCGGACGGCGGTGCCACTTCCCGCACGAAGCGCTGGCGGCCGGCCAGTTCGTCCTGGAGCAGGTACTCCAGGTCGCCCAGGTCGCTCGCGAACAGCCGGCGCGAGCCCGCGCCGTCGGCCTCCTTGCGGTGCTGGTTGTGCGGGAGCCACTTGGTCCACTCCCACTCGTCGGCCGCACCGGGCGCGGCCGCGACCGCGACCATCAGGTCGTCCGGCGAGTGCAGGGTGGTCAGCTGGGCGATCATCGCGCGCACGTTCCCGTACACCGAGTCCGGGTCCCCGCACACCGTGATGTGGTAGAACGCCCGCAGCGAGACCGCCAGGGGCAGGTCCTGGAGGGTGCCGTGGGCCTTCAGGAAGGAGTGCATCGCGGCCGCCGACAGCGGCTCCAGCTCGTCCATCGGCGCGGTCTGCGGCGCCACCAGCGGCGTGGACAGCTGCACCGGCCCGAGGCCCACCCGGATCTGCGCGAAGTCGCCGTCCCCGGTCCGCCGTTCCCACAGCCGCCGGCCGTCCTCGACGATCGACCAGAGCTGGTCCGGCGCCGGGTTCAGGAACAGCAGCGCGCCGCGCTGGCGCTCCGCCGTGCGGCGCACCTGGCGGCGGGTCTGCTGGAGGTACTTCAGGTAGTCGCGCCGCTCGTCCGCCATCGCGGTCGAACCGCCCTTGCGGGCCCGGACGATCTGCGCCAGCACCATGCCGAGCGTCGAGGCGATCATCAGACCGCCCATGATCTTCATCGGCGCCGCGGCCCCCGGCGAGAAGAAGAACACCGCCGATCCACCCATGCCCATCATCGGCAGGATGCTCATCAGCCAGTCCTCGCCGCCCTGCCGGGGCAGTTCGGGCGGGCTGACCAGCTCCACCGGTTCGTCCGGCACGGTGGGCGGGTACGCCCTGGCCGGTCGCTTGACCGTGATCACACCCATGTGTCATCCACCCCGCGGCGTCGATCGATCACTTCGGTATCAGCCCTCACGCGATTGCGTACGGTCCGTACGGGAATCCGGTGGCTGAGGACGCCCCACCCAGCGCAGCCCCCGTACCTTTGCGCAGGCGCCGATCCTAACGGTCGCCCCCGCACCGCCCGCCAGGGCCCGGTACGCACCGGCAGCGGACACGAACCGAACGGGTAGGGTAACGCCGCGCCAACTCGCGGCCCGGCCGGGCCGGTTCCACAGCAACACCGAGCGCCGCCGTGCCTCGGCACCGTCAACAAGGGGGAGCGCCAAGTGCGTCGAAGGATCGAGGTGGGTGCCCTCATGGGCGAGCGCAGCGAGGTGGACGCATGAGCGCCACCGCGACGGGCTACTGCCGGGTGACCGTCGTCGCCCCGGACCGCCGGATCGACGTCGCCCTGCCCGAGGACGTCCCGCTCGCGGACGTCTACCCCGAAGTGCTGCGCCTGGCCAACCAGAGCCAGCCCGACGGCACCCCCACCGGCTTCCACCTGGTCCGCCGCGACGGCACGGTGCTCGACAGCGGGCTGCCGCTGGCCGCCCAGCAGGTCCGCGACGGTGACCTGCTGGCGCTGCGCCCGTTCGCCGAGTCGCTCCCGCCGGCCGTCTACGACGACGTCGCCGACGCGATCGCCAGCGCCGTCGAGGCCGACCGCCGGTTCTGGACCGCCGAGCTGATGCGCGGCTTCGGCCTGATCGGCGCCGGAGTGCTGCTCACCCTGCTCGGCTTCGCGCTCTGGTTCTCCGACCTGCGCCACGACATGCACGGCCTGCCCGGTGTCCTGGCCGGCGTCAGCGCCGTCGTGCTCACGGCGCTCGCCGGGGTGCGCGCCCGGGTCTACCGGGACGCCCACGCGGCCGTCGCGCTCGGCCTCGGCGCGCTGCCGCACGCCATGATCGGCGGCAGCGGCCTCATCGCCGTCGCCCACCCGGGGGACGGCCCCGGCCGGCTCCAGTTCCTGGCCGGCTGCGTCGCCGTCCTGGTGGTCTCCGTGCTGCTGGCCGGCCTGCTGCCGGAGAAGGACGCGGTGTTCGTCGCCGCCGCCCTGGTCTCCACCGCCGGCGCGCTCGCCACCTTCGCGGCCGTCCTGCTGCCGCAGACCCCGGCCGGGCACATCGCCGCCGTCACCGGCGTCGCCGCCGTCGCCGTGGTCGGCTTCCTGCCGAGCCTCTCCGCCCGCTTCGCCCGGCTGCCGGTCGGCTTCAGCGCCCCCGGCCAGACCCGTACCCGCAGCCGCGACTACGACGAGGAGGCCGAGCGCGCCGAGGCCGTCCAGTACGAGCGGATCGCGCACCAGGCCCGCCGCGGCCACGAGGTGCTGGTCGGCCTGGTCGGCGGCTGCGCCGCGGTCGTGGTCGGCGCCTGCGCCGTCCTCGGCTTCACCGACGAGACCTTCCCCGAGCTGCTCGCGCTCGCGCTGGGCCTGACCACCATGCTGCGCGCCCGGCTGTTCCGCTACACCGCGCAGGTGCTCAGCCTCACCGTGGCCGGCCTGCTCGGCCTGAGCCTGCTGATCGTCGGGCTCTCCCTGCACACCCCGCAGTTCTTCCTGCGGGCGGCCGGCTCCACCACCGAGCTCGACCTGCGCACGATCTGGCTGACCGCCTCGATCGCCTTCGGCGCCGCGCTGCTCACCGCGATCGCCCTGGTGGTGCCGCGGCTCGGGGTCTCCCCGTTCTGGGGGCGCATCCTGGACCTGGTGGACAGCCTCACCCTGATCTCGCTCGTCCCGCTGGCGCTCGCCGTCCTGGACGTCTACCGGCTGGTCCGCGGCGCCACCGGCTGACCCGCGGGCCGCCCGCCGCGGCCCCCGATGCCGCCCTCCCGGCCGCCCGCGGATCCACCGGACGGCCGGGTGGGGCGGCACTGGTACGCTTGGCCTCCGAGCGCAGCCGTGTGTCCGCAGCCCCGTCGTGGGCCGCAGGGCGTCGGCGGTGCTCGCGACACCGAGTTCTCGATGAGTCCTGTGCTGTCGACCAGGACCGCTCGGTAGACCCCGAAGGAGTTGCAGTGGCTCTCGCCTCTGACGTCAAGAAGCAGATCTTCGCCGAGTTCGGCCAGAAGGAGGGCGACACCGGTTCCCCCGAGGTCCAGGTGGCCATGCTCTCCCGTCGTATCTCGGACCTGACCGAGCACCTCAAGACCCACAAGCACGACCACCACTCGCGTCGTGGCCTGCTGATCCTGGTCGGCCAGCGCCGCCGCCTGCTGCAGTACCTGGCCAAGAAGGACATCGAGCGCTTCCGTACGCTCGTCGACCGCCTGGGCATCCGCCGCGGTGCCGCCGGTGGCGCCCGCTAAGACCGCCGCTCGGGGCGGCTCCCCACACCGGGGAGCCGCCCTTCGCGCGTATGCCGCGGCGATCGGGCCGCGGCGCCCGCAGATAACAACTCGCGCGCACCTCCCCAGGTGGCCGAGGATTGCACCGTAGGGTTGTGGGCATGCCGGGTGATGGCGCAAACAGCGCGCCACCCGGGCAGAAGGACCCGAACCCCCCGCGGGACGAAGGCTTCAAACGGAAGCCGCCCGCATCCGAGAGAGCGTCCAGACGCGGACCGCCCAAGCCGGCCCGGCAGCCGTGAGGCGCCGGTCCTCGGTAGTGGCCGTCGGAACCCCCGCAGACCGAGCGGGGCACTCCGGAGGCTTCGATCGAAGACCGGCCCGACTGCCGCCCTCCTGGCGAGGGCCCGGGGCCCACCGCAGGCAGTACGCGGGGACGCTCTCCCGGAGACGTACGAAAGAGGAGATCTTCCAGGTGGAAGAGAACGTGTTCTACGCCGAGGCCGTGATCGACAACGGTTCCTTCGGCACCCGTACCATCCGCTTCGAGACCGGCCGTCTGGCCCGTCAGGCCGCCGGTTCCGCCGTGGCCTACCTGGACGACGACACCATGGTGCTGTCGGCCACCAGCGCGTCCAAGCAGCCGAAGGAGCACTTCGACTTCTTCCCGCTGACGGTGGACGTCGAGGAGCGGATGTACGCCGCGGGCCGTATCCCCGGCTCGTTCTTCCGTCGCGAGGGCCGGCCCTCCGAGGACGCGATCCTCACCTGCCGCCTGATCGACCGCCCGCTGCGCCCGTCCTTCGTCAAGGGCCTGCGCAACGAGGTCCAGGTCGTCGTCACCGTGATGGCGCTCAACCCCGACCACCTGTACGACGTGGTCGCCATCAACGCCGCCTCCGCGTCCACCCAGCTGGCGGGCCTGCCGTTCTCCGGCCCGATCGGTGGCGTTCGCGTCGCGCTGATCAACGGCCAGTGGGTGGCCTTCCCGACCCACAGCGAGCTGGAGTCGGCCGTCTTCGACATGGTCGTCGCCGGTCGCGTCCTGCCGGACGGCGACGTCGCGATCATGATGGTCGAGGCCGAGGCCACCGACAAGACCATCAAGCTGGTCGAGGGCGGCGCCGAGGCGCCGACCGAGGAGATCGTCGCCTCCGGCCTGGAGGCCGCGAAGCCGTTCATCAAGGTCCTGTGCGCCGCGCAGTCGCAGCTGGCCGCCCAGGCCGCCAAGCCGACCGGCGAGTTCCCGGTCTTCCTGGACTACCAGGACGACGTCCTCGCCGCGCTGAGCGCCGCCGTCAAGGACGAGCTCGCCCAGGCCCTGACCATCGCGGGCAAGCAGGAGCGCAACAACGAGCTGGACCGCGTCAAGGCGCTGGCCGCCGAGAAGCTGCTGCCCGAGTTCGAGGGCCGCGAGAAGGAGATCAGCGCCGCCTACAACGCGCTGACCAAGAAGATCGTCCGCGAGCGCGTCATCAAGGACAAGGTCCGCATCGACGGCCGCGGCGTCACCGACATCCGCACCCTGGCCGCCGAGGTCGAGGCCATCCCGCGGGTGCACGGCTCGGCCCTGTTCGAGCGCGGCGAGACCCAGATCCTGGGCGTCACCACGCTGAACATGCTGCGCATGGAGCAGCAGCTGGACACGCTCTCCCCGGAGACGCGCCGCCGCTACATGCACAACTACAACTTCCCGCCGTACTCCGTCGGTGAGACCGGCCGCGTGGGCTCGCCCAAGCGCCGCGAGATCGGCCACGGCGCGCTCGCCGAGCGCGCCCTGCTGCCGGTGCTGCCGACCCGCGAGGAGTTCCCGTACGCCATCCGGCAGGTCTCCGAGGCGCTCAGCTCCAACGGCTCCACCTCGATGGGCTCGGTCTGCGCCTCGACCATGTCGCTGCTGAACGCCGGTGTGCCGCTGAAGGCCGCCGTCGCCGGCATCGCCATGGGCCTGATCTCCCAGGAGATCGACGGCGAGACCCACTACGTCACGCTGACCGACATCCTCGGCGCCGAGGACGCGTTCGGCGACATGGACTTCAAGGTCGCCGGTACCCGCAACTTCATCACCGCCCTCCAGCTGGACACCAAGCTGAACGGCATCCCGGCGTCGGTGCTCGCCGCCGCGCTGAAGCAGGCCAAGGACGCCCGCCTGCACATCCTCGACGTGATGAACGAGGCCATCGACTCGCCCGACGAGATGTCCCCGAACGCGCCGCGCATCATCACCATCAAGATCCCGGTGGACAAGATCGGTGAGGTCATCGGCCCCAAGGGCAAGATGATCAACCAGATCCAGGAGGACACCGGCGCCGAGATCACGATCGAGGACGACGGCACCATCTACATCGGTGCCGCCGACGGCCCGGCCGCCGAGGCCGCCCGCACCACGATCAACCAGATCGCCAACCCGACCATGCCGGAGGTCGGCGAGCGCTACCTGGGCACCGTGGTCAAGACCACGACGTTCGGCGCGTTCGTGTCGCTGATGCCGGGCAAGGACGGCCTGCTGCACATCTCGCAGATCCGCAAGCTGGCCGGCGGCAAGCGCGTCGAGAACGTCGAGGACGTCCTCGGCGTCGGCGCCAAGGTCCAGGTCGAGATCGCCGAGATCGACCCGCGCGGCAAGCTCTCCCTGATCCCGGTCGTCGAGGGCGAGGAGGGCGGCGAGGCCGCTTCCGAGTGAAGCGCCGCTAGCTGACCCCGCGGCCCGTACGCCTCCCGGCGTGCGGGCCGCACCCCGTTGTCCACGCGTTCGTCCGTACGTGCCCATCCACACGTGCGTTTCCTCTGGAGGTACCCCCCGTGGCGCAGGCCCCGGCGGTAATGCAGCGTCCCGGCACCACCCGGACCCTGCTCAAGGGCGTCGACGGCGCCGGGACGGTACGCCGCACCGTCCTCCCCGGCGGCCTTCGGGTCGTCACCGAGACCCTGCCCACGGTGCGCTCCGCCACCTTCGGCATCTGGGTCGGCGTCGGCTCGCGGGACGAGACCCCGCAGCTCAACGGCGCCACCCACTACCTGGAGCACCTGCTCTTCAAGGGCACCGAGCGGCGCAGCGCGCTGGACATCTCGGCCGCCCTGGACGCGGTCGGCGGCGAGATGAACGCCTTCACCGCGAAGGAGAACACCTGCTACTACGCCCGGGTCCTGGACACCGACCTGCCGCTGGCCATAGACGTGGTCTGCGACATGCTCACCGGCTCGCTGATCCGGCCCGAGGACGTGGAGTCCGAGCGCGGCGTCATCCTGGAAGAGATGGCGATGGCGGAGGACGACCCGGGCGACGTGGTGCACGACCTGTTCGCCAAGGTGATCTTCGGCAGCGGCCCGCTCGGCCGCCCGATCCTCGGCACCCAGGAGACCATCAGGACGCTCACCCGGGACCAGATCGCCGGCTTCTACCGCCGCCGCTACCGGCCCGAGAACCTGGTCGTCGCGGCGGCCGGCAACCTCGACCACCGCAAGGTGGTGAAGCAGGTCGAGCAGGCCTTCGCGGCGGTGCTGGCGGCCTCCACCGCGGCCCCCGCGGAGGCCCGCCGCGGCGTCAAGGCGCTGCGCACGGCCGGCCGGGTCGAGGTGCTCAACCGCTCCACCGAGCAGGCCCACCTGGTGCTGGGCGTGCCCGGCGTGCCGCGGCACGACGAGCGCCGCTGGGCGATGGGCGTGCTCAACGCGGCCCTCGGCGGCGGGATGAGCTCCCGGCTGTTCCAGGAGGTCCGCGAGAAGCGGGGCCTGGCGTACTCGGTCTACTCGTACTCCTCGTCCTACGCGGACAGCGGCCTGTTCGGCATCTACGCGGGCTGCCAGCCCAAGCGGGTCGAGGAGGTGCTGCGGATCTGCCGCGCCGAGCTGGCCAAGGTGGTCGAGGAGGGCATCACCGAGGAGGAGCTGAACCGGGCGATCGGCCAGATCTCCGGTTCCACCGTGCTCGGCATGGAGGACACCGGCTCGCTGATGAACCGGATCGGCAAGGCCGAGCTCAGCTACGGGCACCACCTGTCGGTGGACGACATGCTGGAGCGGATCGCCGCGGTGACCCTGGAGGACGTCCACGCGGTGGCGCGTGATGTGCTGGGCGCGCACCGGCCGTCGCTCGCGCTGATCGGCCCGGTCAATGACAAGCGGGCCGCCAAGCTCGCCGACCTGCTGGTCTGATCCGCTGATTCCCAGGTGAGAGGAACTTTGCTATGACGCTGCGTGTCGCCGTGATCGGCGCCAGGGGTCGGATCGGCTCCGAGGCGGTCAAGGCCGTCGAGGCCGCGCCGGACCTGGAGCTGGTGGCCGCCCTCGGCCGCGGCTCGAAGCTGGAGGAGCTGACCGAGGCCGGTGCCCAGGTCGCCGTCGAGCTGACCCATCCGGACTCGGTGATGGGCAACCTCGACTACTGCCTGGACCACGGCATCCACGTGGTCACCGGCACCACCGGCTGGACGGACGAGCGGCTCGCCACCGTCCGCGGCCGGCTGGCCGAGGCCCCGGAGCTCGGCCTGCTGATCGCCCCGAACTTCTCCATCGGTGCCATCCTCGGCATGAAGTTCTCCCAGATCGCCGCCCGGTACTTCGAGTCGGTCGAGGTGGTCGAGCTGCACCACGACCGCAAGGCCGACGCGCCCAGCGGTACCGCCACCCGCACCGCCCAGCTGATCGCCGCCGCCCGGGCCGAGGCCGGCCGGCCGCCGCAGCAGGACCCGACCACCCACAGCCTGCCCGGCGCGCGCGGCGCCGACGTGGACGGGGTGCCGGTGCACGCGGTGCGGCTGCGCGGCCTGCTCGCCCACCAGCAGGTGATGTTCGGCGACACCGGTGAGACGCTCACCATCCGGCACGACTCGCTGCACCACAGCAGCTTCATGCCGGGCATCCTGCTGGGCGTGCGCAAGGTCGTCGGGACTCCGGGGCTGACCTTCGGCCTCGAACACTTCCTGGACCTGTGACAGTGTCGATCCGAACCGAGCCGACTCCCGGAGGGGCCCGATGACCTCCCGTACCGGTTTCTTCGTCCTGTCCGGCGTGCTGCTGCTGGTCGCCCTGGTCTGCGTGGGCGAGGGCGTCCAGCTGATCGCGACCGGCAAGCCGCTCGGCATCGGCATCGGGATCTGCGCCTTCGTGATCCCGGTGATCGGCGTCTGGTTCCTGCGCCAGACCGTCCGCTTCGGCCGGGACAGCGAGCGGCTGGCCCACGAACTGGAGGCCGAGGGCGGCCTGCCGGTGGACGAGCTGAAGCGCAGCAAGGGCGGGCGGATCGACCGGGCCTCGGCCGACGCGGTGTTCGCCCGCCGCCAGGCCGAGGCACAGGCCGCGCCGGGCGACTGGCGGGTCTGGTTCCGCCTCGCCGTGGCGTACGCCGACGCCGGCGACACCCCGCGCGCCCGCAAGACCATGCAGCACGCCATCAAGCTGCACAGCACCGAACCCGCAAGGAGTAACGCGTGAGCGACGAACCGACGGCCCCCAGCTTCCGCAGCGACGTGACGGTGGAGCTGGTCCGCAGCGCCGCCGCCGACTCGGACGTCATCTGGGCGGCCCGGGTCTCGACCGCGGGCGAGCAGTCCCTGGAGGCCCTCCAGCAGGACCCGGAGAAGTCCAAGGGCCTGATCAACTTCCTGATGCGCGACCGGCACGGCACGCCGTTCGAGCACAACTCGATGACCTTCTTCATCAGCGCGCCGATCTTCGTGTTCCGGGAGTTCCACCGGCACCGCAGCGGCTGGTCGTACAACGAGGAGTCCGGCCGCTACCGCGAGCTTCAGCCGGTCTTCTACGTCCCGGGCGAGGAGCGCAAGCTGGTCCAGCAGGGCCGCCCCGGCAAGTACGAGTTCCACGAGGGCACGCCGGAGCAGCACAGCACCACCACCGGGGCGATGGAGGCCGCGTACCGCGAGTCCTACGCCCGCTACCAGGAGATGCTGGCCGCCGGAGTGGCCCGCGAGGTGGCCCGCGCGGTACTGCCGGTGGGCCTGTTCTCCTCGATGTACGCGACCTGCAACTCGCGCTCGCTGATGCACTTCCTGTCGCTGCGCACCCGGCGGGAGAACTCGGCGGTGCCGTCCTTCCCGCAGCGCGAGATCGAGATGGTCGCCGAGCAGATGGAGGAGCAGTGGGCCCGGCTCATGCCGCTCACCCATGCGGCCTTCGAGAAGCACGGCCGGGTCGCCCCCTGACCTGGGACGACCGGCATACGGGCAGAGTGTCTGGCATGTCTGGATTGCGGCTTATCTAGCCGCTCCCTACATTCGTGAACACGGATTCCGGTGCTGCCCGAACCCCCGAGCGGGCAGCACCGGAATCCCACGTCCGCGCCACCGACGCGCTACACCTGTCCGAACACTGGACCGGCATGGGTAACGCCCCACCGCCTACGAGTAGCTTTGGACGCATGGCTCCGACCTCCACCCCCCAGACGCCGTTCGGCCGGGTCCTGACCGCCATGGTCACCCCGTTCACCGCCGACGGCGCGCTCGACCTCGACGGCGCCCAGCGCCTCGCCACGCACCTCGTGGACTCCGGCAACGACGGCCTCGTCGTCAACGGCACCACCGGTGAGTCCCCGACCACCAGCGACGCCGAGAAGGCCCAGCTGGTCCGCGCCGTGGTCGAGGCGGTCGGGGACCGCGCCCACGTGGTCGCCGGCGTCGGGACCAACGACACCCACCACAGCGTCGAGCTGGCCCGGCAGGCCGAGGCGGCCGGAGCGAACGGCCTGCTGGTCGTCACGCCGTACTACAGCAAGCCCCCGCAGGAGGGCCTGTACCGGCACAACGTCGCCGTCGCCGACGCGACCGGGCTGCCGGTCATGCTGTACGACATCCCGGGCCGCAGCGGGGTCGCGCTGAGCCACGAGACGCTGGTCCGCCTCGGCGAGCACCCGCGGATCGTCGCCAACAAGGACGCCAAGGGCGACCTCGGCGCCGCGGCCTGGGCGATCGCCCGCTCCGACCTCGCCTGGTACTCCGGCGACGACATCCTCAACCTGCCGCTGCTGTCCGTCGGAGCCGTCGGCGTGGTCAGCGTCGTCGGGCACGTGGTGGCCGGGGACCTGCGGGCGATGATCGAGGCCTTCCTGGCGGGCGATGTGGTCAAGGCCACGAGCATCCACCAGCGCCTGCTCCCGGTGTTCAGCGGTATGTTCCGCACCCAGGGAGTGATCCTCGGCAAGGCCGCGCTGGAACTCCAGGGACTGCCCGCCGGCCCGCTGCGACTGCCGCTGGTCGGAGCGACGCCCGAGGAGATCGAGCGATTGAAGCAGGATCTCGCCGCCGGCGGGGTACACCTTTGACAGACACGGACGTGCGCGCCCCGGCTCGCCGGACCTCCCAGGGTCCGCCGCTGAACCGGTCCGAAGGCGCGAGAGCACAGACCCAGTAGGAAAACGACACTGAGTACGCGCGCCATATGTCTCCAGGGGGAGGACCCCGGGCATATGGCGTGCGTCGTGAGGAGAGTCTTTTGAGCCACCCGCACCCCGAGCTCGGCGCGCCCCCGGCACTGAAGGAGGGCGCCCTCCGCATCACTCCGCTCGGCGGCCTCGGCGAGATCGGCCGCAACATGACGGTCCTCGAGTACGGCGACCGCATCCTGATCATCGACTGCGGCGTCCTCTTCCCCGAGGACGAGCAGCCCGGCGTGGACCTGATCCTCCCGGACTTCAGCTACATCCGGGACCGTCTCGACAAGGTCGACGGCATCGTCCTCACCCACGGGCACGAGGACCACATCGGCGCCGTCCCCTTCCTCCTGCGGGAGAACCCGGACATCCCGCTGATCGGCTCCAAGCTGACCCTGGCGCTGATCGAGGCCAAGCTCGCCGAGCACCGCATCCGGCCGTACGTGTTGGAGGTCAAGGAGGGCGAGCGCGAGCGCATCGGCCCCTTCGACTGCGAGTTCATCGCCGTCAACCACTCCATCCCGGACGCCCTGGCGGTCGCGGTCCGCACCCCGGCCGGCATGGTCGTGGCCACCGGCGACTTCAAGATGGACCAGCTGCCGCTGGACGGCCGCCTGACCGACCTGCCGACCTTCGCCAAGCTGGCGGAGGAGGGCATGGACCTCCTGCTGGTGGACTCCACCAACGCCGAGGTCCCCGGCTTCATCCCGCACGAGCGGGACATCTCGGCGGCGCTGCGGAACGTCTTCGCGAACGCCGACAAGCGGATCATCGTGGCCTCCTTCGCGAGCCACGTGCACCGCATCCAGCAGGTCCTGGACGCGGCCCACGAGTACAAGCGCAAGGTCGCCTTCGTCGGCCGCTCGATGGTCCGCAACATGGGCATCGCCCGCGACCTCGGCTACCTGAAGGTCCCCGGCAACATGGTCGTGGACGTCAAGCAGCTGGACGACCTGCCGGACAAGGAGGTCGTGCTGATCTGCACCGGTTCGCAGGGCGAGCCGATGGCGGCGCTGTCCCGGATGGCCAACCGCGACCACCAGATCCGCATCGTCGAGGGCGACACCGTCGTCCTGGCCTCCTCGCTCATCCCGGGCAACGAGAACGCCGTCTACCGGGTGATCAACGGCCTGACCCGCTGGGGCGCCAAGGTCGTGCACAAGGGCAACGCCAAGGTGCACGTCTCCGGCCACGCCTCGGCCGGCGAACTGCTCTACTTCTTCAACATCTGCAAGCCGCGCAACCTGATGCCGGTCCACGGCGAGTGGCGCCACCTGCGCGCGGCCGCCGAGCTGGGCATCGCCACCGGGGTGCCGCGCAACCGCGTGGTCATCGCCGAGGACGGTGTCTGCGTCGACCTGGAGCGCGGCGTCGCCCGCATCGTCGGCAAGGTGCAGGCCGGCTACGTCTACGTGGACGGCTCCTCGGTCGGCGACATCACCGAGGCCTCGCTCAAGGACCGCAGGATCCTCGGCGAGGAGGGCTTCATCTCGGTCTTCGTCGCGGTCGACTCGACCAACGGCAAGATCGTCGGTGGCCCGACCATCCAGGCCCGCGGCTCCGGCATCGACGACAACGCGTTCGTCCCGGTGGCCGCCAAGCTCCAGGAGGCGCTGGACCGCTCGGCGAGCGACGGTGTCCTGGAGCCCCGTCAGGTGCAGCAGCTGGTCCGCCGCACCATCGGCAAGTGGGTCGCGGACAACTACCGCCGCCGGCCGATGATCCTGCCGGTCGTCGTCGAGGTCTGACGCTCGCTCAACACCGGCTGAGGCCGGTTTGACGTGGGGCAACCCGGTGCGTAATGTTCTCCGGGTTGCCCCACGGGACGGCCCCTCGGAAACGGGCTCGAATCTGAATTCGAGAACGACCGGGGAAAACGGACCGAGAAACTCTGATAGAGTTCGGGAGCGCCGAAAGGCGAAAGCGAATCGAATGAATGAAACTCCGGAAAACGGAGCGGAAAACATCTGATAAGCTGGAAACACGAAAGAACGAAGCTCGGAGGGTCCGCTGGAAGGCGGTCCGAA